>CAIKYI010000314.1 GCA_903831545.1 uncultured Methylobacter sp.
ATACCCTGACACTGCACAATATCGCTATCGTTGTTGAAGCAGGTCGTAGCCGCTGGAAGATCGAAAACGAAAACAATAATGTGCTGAAGACCAAGGGTTATCATCTGGAGCATAATTTTGGGCATGGACAACAACATTTATCCAATGTTTTAGTGACTCTCAATCTGTTGGCTTTCCTGGTGCATACCATTCAAGAAATTACCAATGGCGCATATCAAGCGTTGCGTAAAAAATTAGGAGCGCGAAAGACCTTTTTTCAAGATTTGCGGGGCCTAACTCGATACTTGATTTTTGATAACTGGGATGCCCTTTTTCAATTCATGGCGGATGGCCTCGAAATCTCGCTACCTTCGCCTTGATCGAGTTTTAGATTTGGAATTGCTGATAGAAGCAGAACTCGCATGAAATCTTACTCTCTCATTTTCTAGAGATTTGGTATCTTCTCAAAAAGCTTAACGTAAAGGCGCGAAGGCGCCAGGACGCCAAGAAAACCTTGAAGAACTTTGCGCTGCTTTGCGGCTTCACGGTTCAAATTTGCTTTTTATCACGCAATCCATCATTCTCTGACAAGCTGCTAGTATAATCCAATAGCCAACAAACCTACGGAGCAAAGATTAATGACTCCAAATCGATTGTGCGCAAACGCGCCGAACACGCTTCGCAAATTAACCGGACAAACCCCCAAATTCTATGTCCCCATCCCCGTTATCCGCCTGGAAACCTGGTCAACGTACTGCTACCGTTTTTCTTTATCTATGTTCGATTGGCTTGATTTTAGCCGGGGCAGTCAGTGTAAATGGAGAAAGGCTGAGCGCCATTCGATTCATCTTGGTTGGAAGCACTTTTTTACTCAGTGCTGGGATTTTTTATCTTGGGTGGCTGCTGCAGAATAAAAAAGTTCTGACTGTTTGGTGGGAAAGACATGCGGACGGAAAATTCATTACAAATCTACTTGCCCTGGGTATCATCGTTTTTTTCATTGGTTGGTGGCTTATCTGGACGCCATTAATGAATTTTGGAACATTCTTTTATTATGCCCAGGCTGCCTACCCATTTATGATATGGATGACAGGCATCAGTGGTGCAGCTTGCTTTTTATTATTCGCATATCGTAATGGGTTCCATGTTCGCGAATGGAAAAGTAATTTTCACAACTTTCGGGCTGCATTTTTTATTGCCGGGCTGGCTCTAAGTCTCTTTGCGTTTTTGGCATGGGCTGCAGCTTATCGAGTGCTGGGTGTCAGATCGGCAGACGAAGATTATTGGTATGGGGCCGGGGTGCCGGTTTTATCTTTTCAGGTTGTGCTTGCGCTTGCGATCGGTTTTGGACTGCAAGCCATGATAACCGTTTTGAACAAGCGTTTTCCAAGCCCTGCCATCCGGATCGATTGGTCAATTTTTATCTTGCTGTGGGCCATTTCGGCCTTGTTTTGGGCTGCCGAACCGGCAGAAATAGGGGAAAGAACTAATGCCCAAGTCCTTAGAGCAGCTAAGGAATTACGCCGCCACTATGGCGTTATCTGGCGCCACGCCAAAAGAGC
>CAIKYI010000315.1 GCA_903831545.1 uncultured Methylobacter sp.
AGAACATATTGGGCGCAGTTTCACCTATACATTTGCCATCCACCCATATATCTTTTTTAATAGCTGTTCCCAGTCCTGATGATCGGTAAATATATAGTCCTGCATTTCCATCGGCAGCAGGGCTGAAAGATTTCGCCTGTGCTGAAACTGTTTCAGACTCCATTGGCACAGACGCGCATCCTGAAAACAATAACGATACCAAGGCGATAATTACGAATCTTATTAACATTTTTTTTCCATTTTGTTGGTTGTGTTGGTTGTGTTGGTTTGTGTCTAACGCTGAGGTAAGGGGCGCGCTCACTGAGTTTAAACGGAGCCGCCGAACCCTGTAAAAAATAAACTTTCAAAACCACCATAGGGCGGCGCGTTCCTTTTACTTAAAGGTTAGAAATTAGCTTCCACTACCATTTTGGTTTTGAGAATTGCCGCTGTTCGTTGGAGTGCTTGATGGAGCAGCGGGTTGTGTCGTTTGCTGGGGCTGCAGATTTCCAGCCCCGTTAAAACTTTTACCGAAATCTGTGCCCGATTGAAGGTTTGCAACACCATTAAAGCTCTCGCGTAATGTAACTGCTTCGGTGGTTTTTGTGGTTTCGTTTGCCATGATTTTTTCCTTTGAAGAGAAAGAGTGGATTGCTGCCGATATACCTATAACAGCAGTGAATACAACACCGATACCGAAAGAACATATCGCTGCTCCGTCGAGTTTGGAAAGTGCGGGATCAGTTCTTTGGTTATTGCCGGATAAAATATCTTCGATATGCCTCTGATTTCCACGAAAAACAAACAAAACAGAAACAAGGGAGACAACAAAGCAAATGATGGCTCCAGCATATAATACGAATGCTTCGGCCGTATCCAGCCCGACAGTAGTAAGCAAGGTGATTAATAGGCCAATCCCTCCGGCAGAAAGTGTAAGGAGACTTTTATCATGCTCCAAAGATGATTCATACCACGCAGCAACACTTGCCGCGTAGAACTCGATTTTCTTTTGATCGTCGATTTCGTCTTGTGTCATACGCATGTGATTTCTAACGTTATGGTAAGGGGCGCGCCGCTCACTGTGCTTAAACGAAGCCGCCGAATGTGTGATTGCAGGACTTGACCCCGTGTTTTCTTTAAGCCCTAAATTGACGCTATGATTTCTTGTTTGCGCCGAATGAATTCATCTTCATCAATTAAACCCATTTCTTTAAGACTCAAAAGATTCCTCAAGCGGTCTTCAACGGATGCTTGCATGTTACTCGAATTTTGACTGTCTATACTTTGATGAGTTGCGGCACAAGCCGCATTGATGTCATTCATAAGAGCGACCTCGTCGAAAACCGTATTACCTTTGCTGTTTCGCATCAAGTTGGAATATACCCTTCCAAACTTAAGTGTCTTTTGTCGTAGATCAGCGTTAACTGGATTGTTTTTTAATGTTTCTAGGGATTCTTTATAATTCCTTTTTGCGAGAGCCTTTCGCTTACTTTCTTCCCTACCTGCCCATATTATTCCTACGGTCACGATCACGATTATAAACGGTAGTACCCATTCCATTGCTTTCTCCAAAATAAAAACTAAACTGTAAATTTGTAGCGGAAGTCAGAGCAAACTAAAAAACTGCCTGTAATCACCTATGCAGATGCAAGCAAACCGAAACCTGAAACCTTCACCCTGAACGCATCATGTAAAGTTCAGCCGTGTAGGGCTAGGCATCAAGTATAAATACTTAGAAAGTACTAATTCCAACTCCGACCAATGCAATTATCACTGCCAATATAGCCACCCAATAGGCTCTCTTAGCTTGCTCAATAGCATTGCAAAATTCGAGGTATTGCAGATAAGAAAAATACGCATCCGTTCGAAGAACCCATTTTTGTTTTAGATCGAAATCAAACACCATTTGTGCTTGGTAGCCATTTGGGATAAATATGCTTTCGAGGATAAAACGGAATTATTTTTCAGTTAACGCTGTGGCTTCACATGCTTTATTTGCTGAGAATTCTTCGTGTTCTAAAGCATATTCAATTAAAACCACATACTTATGTTTAGATGGCTCTTTAAGTCTGGAGTGTGCTGCTAATTTCATAATATGCCTGACGTAATATATGCGACATCAAATGTCTTATAAAAAAAGTTTTATCGCCGCCAAGCTCCAATTGTAGCAACTATGGGTATCAATACCTAACAGTTAGTGGAATTCAATCTAAATAGTAAATATTTTTTGAAATTGACTATAAGTCTGTATTTTTTTACAGCGACAAATATTACTTGATGTAGATTTTCTTATTTTATTGCCTCATCAAAATATTGGATTTCACGCTGGTCTTTCCTCAAGTGTATCCCAAATC
>CAIKYI010000316.1 GCA_903831545.1 uncultured Methylobacter sp.
CGCAGACCGGAATGCCGGTTGCCCGTACAACAGCCTTTCTGATTCGATGACCGTATGCAATCGGGTCTCTATGACACACACCTGTTAAATCCAGAAAAGCCTCATCAATGGAATAAACTTCCAGACTGGGAGCGAACTCTTCCAGCGTTGACATCACTCTGGCAGACATATCGGCATAGAGCGTGTAGTTGGAGGAAAACAGTTTGATCTGGTGTTGGTTGACCAGTTGCTGGATCTGGAACAGCGGCACACCCATTTTAATACCTAAGTCTTTAACTTCCTTACTCCGGGCAACGACGCAACCATCATTATTACTCAGTACCAGCACCGGTTTACCCATCAGATCAGGCCGAAACACGCGCTCACACGAAACGTAAAAATTGTTACAATCAACTAAGGCTAGAAGTGGCTGCATTACACAGAATGGATGACATTAGTCACTACGCCCCAAATCACCATTTCAAGCTCTTCGTGGATGACAATATCAGGATAGGCTGGATTCTCTGCCTTTAGTTGCCATTGCTCATTTTCACGCTCCAGGCGCTTTACCGTCAGCTCACCGTTTAGTGCACAAATGACGATCTTCCCAGGCACCGCTTCCATGGAACGATCCACGACTAATATGTCATTAGGATGAATGCCTGCACCGAGCATGGATTCACCTTGGGCACGGACAAAGAACGTAGCGGCAGGTTTTTGTACCAGCAGTTCATTTAAATCCAGTGTTTTCTCAACGTAATCATCAGCAGGCGAAGGAAAACCGGCGGCGACTTTGCCATTGAACAAGGGCAAAGGCATACGGCTAGGTGATCGACTTGGCAGAAAAATAGAAGGTGTGGGCATGGTCGTTGGTCTTTGTGAGAAGTGGGAAAGGCCTTAAAGAAAATTATTTGCTTTGCTTTGCTTTGCTTTGCTTTGTTTTGTTTTCTTTTCGTTCTCTTTTTTATTGCATTCTAGGGTATTTTTGTTAAGCTTACAAAAAAATAAATGAAGCGAGGGGTGGAACAACTTATGGCGGTATTAACCAGACGACAACGGGAAGTATTCAATTTCCTTCGTGATAATCAGCAACGTTTTGCCTGTCCGCCCAGCCTGAATGAACTTTGTTCGGCATTGGGTATGGCCTCGCGTGGCTCACTGTACAAACATATCATGGCTTTAATTGAGGCCGGTCTGGTGGAACCGTTTACAGACAATAAACACGGTGGCGTTCGCCTTACTGAACAAACTGATTCTCTGTCAGAACAGGATTTGCCATTTGTCGGCATCATTGCCGCCGGTAAACCGATTGAAGCCCTGGCAACCGATAATTACATCACTGTACCGGCGGCTTTGAAAACCGATAAGCCCTGCTATGTCTTACAAGTTAAAGGTGACTCCATGATTGAGGCGGGAATATTTGATCACGATTGGGTCGTCATTGAGCAACGTGATTACGCGAGCAACGGCGAAATTGTGGTCGCCTTGATTGAAAATGCTGAAGCCACGTTGAAGTATATTGAACAGACCGCCGAGCAGGTGTTATTGCTCCCAGCCAATGCCAATATGACCGCATTATCCTACCGTCCAGAGCAGGTTCAAATTCAGGGCGTATTGGTAGGACAAATGCGTAGTTATCGATCCCATTAAGTTAAACCAGGAGAGCCAGCATGCCACAAAAAATGCACATGCATGATCAGGTCAGCAATAAAGTTGAAGCCATCATGACTCATTATAAAAGACGACCCGTGAACAGCTTTATGCAGATCTTCAGGCAATGGGTAAAACAGTCCTCCATTCAACGTGCATTACCTTGATCACCAGTCGACCAACAGACTTTTAACCTTGGACTGAAAATAGAGCTATGATGATTGTTACTCAGGAGCTTTGGTCAGGGAGAACACTATTTTAACCACCACGCCACCACGTTTGGCCTTTGTTGACCTGGAAACTACCGGCGGTAACGCGACCATCGATCGCATCACAGAAATTGGCATTGTACTGGTCGATGAGCACGGTGTGCGGGAGTGGGGTCAGTTGATTCAACCCCAAACCCGAATCCCGGGTTTCATCGAACAACTCACCGGCATCAGCAACGCCATGGTGGCCGACGCCCCGCTTTTTGAAGACGTTGCAGCAGAACTGGCGGCGTTGTTACAGGGCTATCTGTTTATTGCCCACAATGCCCGTTTTGATTACGGTTTTCTGAAGAACGAATTCAAGCGGACCGGACATACCTTTCAACCTACTGTGCTGTGTACGGTCAAATTATCCAGAGCATTGTTTCCAGACTACAAACACCATAACCTCGATAGCTTGATTGAGCGTCATGGCTTGACTGTCAAGGGTCGACATCGGGCCTTGGCGGATGCCCAGTTAATATATCAGTTCTGGCAAAACATTCAGTTATCCCATGACGCCGAGATCATTGCCGGAATAGTAAAAAAACTGGTTGGACGTTCCAGTCTGCCGTCCAATATGGACCGCAGTCTGTTCGACGAACTACCCGAGTCGCCCGGCGTGTATCTGTTTTATGGCGAAAATGAGCTGCCGCTGTATATCGGTAAAAGCATTAATATCCGGCAGCGGGTGTTGTCGCATTTCTCCGCCGATCAC
>CAIKYI010000317.1 GCA_903831545.1 uncultured Methylobacter sp.
CGCTGCAGCCAAAGCAGGCATGCATGGATTTACCAAGGCGCTTGCCCAGGAAGTCGCTAAAAAAGGCGTGACTGTAAACACCATTTCACCGGGCTACATCGGCACCAAGATGGTGATGGCAATTCCTCAGGAAGTGCTGGAGAGCAAGATTTTGCCGCTGATTCCTCAATCGCGTCTGGGCAAACCGGATGAAGTGGCAGGACTAGTGGCTTACTTGTCATCCGACGAGGCGGCTTTTGTCACTGGCGCAAATATATCCATTAACGGCGGTCAACACATGTACTGATTATCTGTTCAGACATTCATGCAGACAAAAAAAACGGCCAAACAAGTTGGCCGTTTTTTATTTTAAAACAATAACTTAGAAGTTATGGCTGTACATCAACTGCCAGTTTAACTGACTGTGACTCACGCTGTAAGCTGGAGAAACTGCTGTAGCTGCCGTATTGCTCGTTACTGTCGGCACATATGCCAAAGATCCGTTAACCTGATCAGCTTTACTGAAGGCATATCCTGCACCCATTGTGTAGCTATTCTTTACAATAGCAGGAAACAAAGGATTATCAAGATTGTCAGGCACTGGGTTGTTTGCAATACTTGCACCAGCACGCAACGTCAAAGCTTCCGTAGCTTTATAAGCCGCACCAAAACTGAATACATTTTGATCAGACCAGTTTTGGTTCAACTTCATATCCAATCCTATTCCGGAACCATCCGTTGCAGTAAAGACCATGTGCATGTTCTGCATGACTTTTGCCCAACCAATACGCTTATAGTCAGCAACCAGCATCAGGTCGTCTTTAGCTTGATAGGCTAAACCGAACCCGTAAGTTTCAGGAAATTGAAAATTAACAATGGAAATATTTCCATTTATAACTCCCAGTGGCGTAATTACGCCCAAATTATTATTTACAAAACTCATACTAGCTGAACTTGTTGTCATATCACCTAAACTAGTCTTGGTATGATATGTAGCACCGACTGTAAGCTGCGGGTTAATCTTGTAGGTCAAACCGATCTTGCCTGAATATCCTGTAGCTTTAGCTTGACCGGTAAACTTACTGTTATCGGAAAAACTAAAATATCCAACATTACTACCAACACCTGGCAGACCTCCCAATAAAGCCATTGCATTTGCATTGGGAGTTATTGTACCTGCGCTACTCCCACCAGGCGCCATCATCGGCATCATTTGCGCAGCACTCATCGCCATCAGCATATCCATCCCGCCCCACACCAGGTCCAATGAACCGCCGATATTCAAATCAGGCGTAACATTGTATGCCAACGGCACAATCAGATTGCCAACACCCACTTCAGAACGACTAGGTTTGCCAGAACCAGCCCCAACCCAATCAGCCGCCGTGTATTCCGTCCCCATACCGCCCTGAGCGAATATACCAACACCGTAAGCTAACTGACCACTCTTCTTAATCCAACCACCGGCTGGCATGTAATATGCCGTGCCACCTGAATTAGCCGTTGCTGCTCCGCCAGCGGGATTACATCCAGCGGGACATGTTGCTGATACTGTAGGCTGCAATCCACCCACTGCCAAATCCAAACGACTGTCGCCGTCAGCCATCATGCCCAACGTGGCAGGATTGTTAGCCATACCCGCATTACCGTTATCGTAGGCCATGGAAGCACCGCCCATACCCGCAGCGATAGGACCATAACCTTCCATCAACATACCATTAGTAGCGTGCGCCAGCGGTGACGCCATTACGCCTACGGCGAACATCGATACGACGATTTTCTTCAACTTCATGCGGTTCTCCCTGATTATTTATTGTGTTGATTCTAATTTATGGTATTGCGGTATTAAACGAACAAACAAATATCGGTTTCACCTGCGAAACCGAAGAACGCGGCAGCGCCGGCGTATTCGACATCCTTGATGAATTCGCTCTTGTCGAATTCAAACAGATCCACTGTCATTTGGCAGGCAACGAATTTAACATCGGCTTCCAGACACAGGTCGCGCAACTCTTCAAGTGAAGCAACACCGTGCTTTTTGAGCTTCTGCTTCATCATCATGGTCGCCATGGATTCCATACCGGGCAACATCTGCACCATCACCGGCATTGGAATAGGCATAGGCATAGCAGGATTAGCCAATGGGCTGATCATCACATTGGATAAGTCCTTACGCAGCAATTGCAAACCGTAAAAAGTGAAGAAAATTTGCACATCATAACCGAGCGCAGCAGCGGTGGATGCCAGAATGAACGGTGGATAAGCCATATCCAGCGTGCCTTTGGTGGCGATGATCGCCATTTTTTTAGTGGCCATAATTTCCCTTTAAATTGTATTGATAACGCTGCTACGACTCAGACGTGGTTACTTCTTCTGCATGAAGAAAACGTATTTGCCGCCAACTTCCGTGTTGGAGAGCAAGGTGTTACCGGTTTGATCAGCAAAAGCCTGCATATCTTTAACAGCGCCGCAATCCGTTGCAATCACCTTCAAAACCTGACCTGTCGTCATGTCGTTCAGTGCTTTTTTAGTCTTCAAAATAGGCAAAGGGCAATTCAAACCACTC
>CAIKYI010000318.1 GCA_903831545.1 uncultured Methylobacter sp.
CATATTTAGTGGTTTTGGTTGGCGTTTTCCTGGGCTTTTTCGATTTTCTTTCAGTTTATTCAATATTAAGCAATTTAGATGAATTTATGTTTCGGGGGGAGGAAGGGTTGTTTCTTTACAAGGGATTTCTTTATGCGTGTATTGCTTTAATATTTGTGCTTGCAATTCCCAAAAAAGCGAACTTTTTGATAGCAATACTAATTTCTAGCGCAATAGTATTGACGTTAACACGAGGTTTGATTTTGGCAACTTCGGCCTCGGTGTTTCTCTTATTGCTAACGATTGGGAACCGCAAGCAAAAGTTAAAGCTTTTAGGTATGTCAGCTATTATTTTGGTAGTTGTAACTATCTTTCTAATAGGTATATCAGAGGAAAGCATTTTTTATCGTGAAGATGTAGGTGAATCAAATCAGGTGCGTATTGAAGATACGGTCTACATGCTAACGCATGTGGATGCAGGCACGGCGATTTTTGGACACGGTTTTGCTGCGCCCATAAGCCAAACTCGACAAAATATTGAAAATACCTATCTTTGGATTTGGTGGAAGCTAGGGATACCGGGCCTTATTTTTTGGTTAACCCCGCTAGTGCTTTGTACTTTTGCCTTTAAGCGTATTCCTTTTAACTCGAAGCATTTCAGGTTGGCTTGTGCTTTTTATTTTTCAGTTATATTAATCTATATTCAATCAGCTACAAATCCATACCTTAATAACCCTATTGGACTTTCTTTTGTACTAATGGCCATTTTTAGTTTGAGAAAATTGGCGATGATTGAATCAGGTGTTAAGGCGGGTGGCTTAACAGCCCCAATGGTTATTGGAGATATTAAAAATGCCTAAAATTTCCGTATGTATCGCTACATATAACGGCGAAAAATATATTTACCAGCAATTGGAGTCGATATTAAAACAGCTTAAAAATAATGATGAGGTTATTATTTCGGATGACTCTTCAACAGACAGGACACCGCAAATAATTAGTGATTTTAAAGATGATCGTATTAAGATTTATCCGAACAATACGTTTTACAGTCCCATATTTAATTTTGAAAACGCTTTAAATAAAGCCTCAGGTGATCTGATATTCCTTTCTGATCAAGATGATATATGGGAGGGTAATAAAGTCGAACTTATAAGCCAATTATTACAAAAATATGATCTGGTCGTAAGTGATTGCAGCATAATTGATGGTGAAGGCAAGGTAACAGTTGATTCATTCTTCAAAATCAGGAAGTCAGGAAAGGGGCTTTTTAAGAATCTTTACAAAAATACCTATTTGGGGTGTTGCATGGCCTTTAATCAGAAAATATTGAAGAAGGCTATGCCATTCCCCAAGTCTTTACCTATGCATGATATGTGGATAGGTCTTGTATGTGATTTATATGGGAAAAGTTTTTTTTGTGATGCCAAGCTGATTAAATACAGAAGGCACTCTGGCAATGCAACAGCAGCTGGCAAAATAACTGAATCTGGTTTAAGCAGTTCTTTTAGTAAGATTGTCATGATTAAAATTAGGCTATATCTTATGACATCATTGATAACAAACTGGCTAAGGAATAGGAAAGCAATTACATGAAGTTTGCGCGGATTTCCGTCTCTCATTGAAACTTTACCCAGATATGCATAATAGGGCTGGCAAAGTTGCACACTAGGCAGACATAAGAAGAAGTATAGTAATGGAATGGACGCCCACTTCCTAAAATGGCATCAAAGTGCCAAAGTAGTGGTTGCTTTATGACCATTCAAATAGAAAGGGGCATCCGAAATGAAGATTACGACAATTGGCATTGATTTGGCAAAAATTGTTTTCCAGATTCACGGTGTAGATGAACGCGGCAAGGTGGGCGTGCGCAAGCAATTGAAGCGTGCCGAAATGTCGGTTTACTTCTCCAATCTGGAGTCATGTTTGATTGGTATGGAAGCTTGTGGCAGCGCACATTACTGGGCGCGTAAGCTTGAGGGATATGGTCACACGGTTAAGCTGATGGCGCCGCAGTTCGTGAAGCCCTATGTCAAAACGAACAAGAACGACATGGCAGATGCTGAGGCGATCTGCGAAGCAGTTGCCAGGCCGAACATGAGGTTCGTGGCAATCAAGACGGTAGAGCAACAAGCAATCTTGTCAGTACACCGTGCACGGCAAGGCTTTGTGAAGGCCAGAACGGCACAAGGCAACCAGATCCGTGGTTTACTCTCAGAATTCGGGATCATCATCCCGCAGGGCATACGCTCGATCACCAAGCAGATACCGGAGATTCTGGAAGATGGTGAAAACGGGTTGCCTGGCACGATGCGCAACCTGCTCGAGCGATTGACCGATAACCTGAAGGAGATGGATCGTCAGGTCAGCGAATTGGAAGCTAAAATCCAGTCGTGGCACCGCGAGAATGCAGCGAGCCGCAAGCTGGCAGAGATTCCGGGATTAGGCCCGATTACAGCCAGTGCGATCGTGGCAACAGTGGGCGATGCTCGGGAATTCAAAAATGGTCGTCAGTTGGCGGCTTGGATGGGGCTAGTACCCAAACAGCACTCCAGCGGAGGAAAACAAAATTTATTGGGCATCAGCAAGCGTGGTGATACATATCTGCGCACGTTGATGATCCACGGTGCGCGAGCAGTCATTCGCTTTGTCGAGAGCAAGGCTGAACCGGAAAGCTGGTTGAGGAAACTAATGGCCAGGCGCAATAAGAATGTGGCGGCGGTAGCCCTGGCGAACAAGAATGCACGGATCGTGTGGGCGCTACTGGCGAATGACCGCATGTTCCGCCCCGATTACACACCGGCAGCCGTTGTTGCCGGAATGTAATCAGGGCGGGTGAATGAAACCAACTTTGACGAGTTGAAGGAGTAATACCACCGATTGCATAGGCAATCATGAAATGATGGCGAGACTGGTCAGACCGTGAGTGGTAAAACCTGCGAGG
>CAIKYI010000319.1 GCA_903831545.1 uncultured Methylobacter sp.
ATTCGAGGTTAAAGGATAAAGGTTAAAGGGGTGGTTTTGGATTGATTTTTTATGTCTTGGGTCATTGGGTTTTAAGCCAGTCAAGCTAGTCCTCGAACTGATTGCTGATGCGCATTGCTTCTGAAACGGTAGTGCGCTTGGCAACAACCAAGGCTACTGCGTTACTTCGCAAGGTTCTACCTGCAATTTTTTGCCGTGCCAGCTGGATAAAAATATTAGTGTCATGCTGATTGGTCGCATCCGTTAGTTCGGTATTCATTTCCAGTAATTCATAAACAGCTAGCCGACCTTGATAACCTGTCCCATTGCACTGACTACAGCCTCTACCTCGAACAAAGCCATGCTTATCCAAGTCATCGCCCAATTCGAGTTTTAGCCAGGTTTGTTCAAAGGGTTCGGGAATACTGGGTTCTATACAGTTTTCGCACACCACCCTTACCAGTCGTTGGGCAAATACAGCCAGCAAAGACATGGCAACCATAAAATTAGGTACTCCCATATCAATAAGGCGAGTCGGTGAGCTAATGGCATCATTGGTGTGTAAGGTAGATAACACTAAATGACCGGTCATAGCGGCACGCAGGCCAATTTGGGCGGTTTCTTGATCACGCATTTCGCCGACCAGAATAATATCGGGATCCTGGCGCAGCGCTGATCTTAGGACACGGGCAAAGTCCAGATCTATTTTTTCATTAACTTGTACCTGGTTAATTCCCGGTAGGCGATATTCAACCGGATCTTCTACAGTGACAATTTTGTTGGTTGTGGAATTAAGTTCACTGAGCGCAGCATAAAGAGTAGTGGTTTTACCGCTACCGGTTGGTCCAGTAACGAGTATCATGCCATCAGGGCGATGCAGCAATTTACGAAAACGAGTGAGCATCTCGGGCGGCATACCCAGCTTTTCCAGCGAAAATCCTTCAGTATTTTGAATTAACAGACGCATGACTACGGATTCACCGTAGATGGTCGGCATGGAGGATATACGTACATCGACTGATTGATGTCTGACTTTGATATGAAAGCGTCCATCTTGGGGCAAGCGTTTTTCAGAGATGTCCAGGCCTGACATGAGCTTAAGTCGTAACACCACTGCTGAAGCGATTTTTAGATTGGCTTCTGTTTGCTGATGAAGTATGCCATCAATTCTAAAACGAATGTACAGCTTGTGTTCCTGGGGTTCTATATGGATGTCAGAAGCCCGAACTTGAACGGCATCTTCAAATACCGATTTTAGCAACTTGACCACTGGCGCATCGGCGGCTTCAGCGGAAGTCAGTAAGGTATTAAGATCGATATTGTCATCTTCCGACATATCGCTACGCAATTGTTCGGCAAGATCGTTAATTTCGTTGGTACGCCGATACGACTGGTCTATCGCCATTAACAAATCCGATTCTCTGACAACGGCTGGACGTATGGTCTTTTTCAGGATACGGGTTAGTTCATCCAAACCCATCAGGTCAGTGGGGTCGGCCATAGCCAGAAGGACGTCAAATTCATTGTTTTCAAGCAACAGGACACGAAAACGTCGCGCGGCAGTCTCAGGTAACAGGCTGACAGCTTCAGGTTTTCGGGGATATTGTGAAATATCCAAAAACGGAATTTTTAACTGCTGCGACAGAAAATTAAGTAATTCTGTTTCAGAGATGAAATTTAAGTTAACCAGGGTGCGTCCCAGTTGTCTTCCGGTCTTTTTTTGCTCGGTCAGAGCCGAAACCAGTTGTTCGTTGGTGATAATCTTGTTTTGAACTAAAAGATCACCGATACGAATTTTTTTAGTAATGTCCATGGGGTAGTTATTAATTGTGATTTTTTATGAAATCTAACGGTCTATGGCCTGTTTACGCTAAAAATTAGTCATTTGTGTCATTGAAATGGAGAATATGACTTTCCACTGAACGATATATGGGTTTTAATTTAACACACTCTAATAAATACCTACAATTTACAATGATGCAGATTTATTTAATCCTTGGAGATTGTCTGGCAATAGGATATTAACTAAGGAAAAAGCGGTTTTTGCCGGA
>CAIKYI010000320.1 GCA_903831545.1 uncultured Methylobacter sp.
TAGTGTTCCCGAACAATCTCGTACCCGAAGGCATCGTATGTCATGACCTTTACCTGATTTATTCCGAACAACGAGAAGCCATATTTGTTTCGGTTTTGCAGCAACCTCGCTCTTAATTCTTCGGCAGCGACCTTACTGAAAGACAGTAATAAGAAGTCTGCCGGGGCAGCACCTTCGTTCCTGATCTTGTGCATGACATATTCCAACAAGGTCGTAGTTTTACCCGTACCGGCACCGGCATCAATCAAGCCCACACCATTGTGGTGTTTTAGTATGGTTTTTTGTTCTTTAGTAAGGTCAAGGCCCATCGATAGGTATCTCTTTTAAAATGATAGCGGTCCGTTAGTTGTAGGCACTAATCAGGTGGACAAATGTTGCTAGAAAAAAGACTATCGGGAGCTTAAATCCAGCCCTCGCCATAACCAGGTAACCACTTAATATCCCAGGCATCAAATTGGAATTTGCCAAGTCCCAAGAATTCCTTGTTATTTACAGTTCAGCAAAGCCCCATCTAATAAGGTATGTGGCCATAGCATTTTTTTATGAAAGGTGAATTTAGCTCTTCTTAATCATGACCAAAAATGACTTAATTCAGTTTTAGTTTTTTATAGGTCGAATACCACCGGGTTGTGTAGCCATGCTCATCCATTGATTTTTTAACCTTTCTCCAAGCAATCATCATCATAACCGCATCTTCTTCATCGAATTCAAACTCCGAAATGGGCTTGGCGGCAGCAGTTAAAGTAACGTTAATCAGCTCTGGTCCATAGCCATGGTTACATAGGGCTTTTGTAATATTTTTATAAGCGACCAGTATTTCGTCAATATCGTAGTTTTCGCGAAAGTTTGAGTTGATGAGCTTGCTAATATCAGAAAGCGTTTTCGGCACAAGCTCTAACTCCCTTTTTTTTAGCGTATCGTTCAATCTTTCCTGTCGTTTTTCCAAGTATTCTTCAAGATGTCCTTGTTCACGCTTGGTCAAAATATCAATCAGAGAAGAATCAACTTCCTCTATAGACCGACATACGACTGGGAACGCCCCAAGCATTTTGTATGCATCTCCAAAACCGTCCTTATCTTTAATTTTTCTTAGAAGCTGAAAATTTGTGCCGCGTTTTCTGATTTGCATGGTTAGTCAATTGTCATGTAAAGAAGGCAAGTGCTGCCTTGGGCTATCAATTGTCAAAAATCATACCATATTAGAATACAACCATCAACAACCATGCCATATACAAATATTAAAGTACCTTTATAAATAACAATCAATTTAACTACCTTTTATACAGGGTATAATGTAGAATGCTATCTACTTTCACTTTTGTCCAAATTGAAGTGCAGCTAAGTCTGTTCAAATTTCATAGGAGGCAGCACTCAATTCAAGAGTCAAAAGACTTTAACTTCAATAAAAAAGGTATTGGTATGCGTAACTTAAAAACTGATGAAACAAAAATATGGACCACGCAAGATGTCGAAAAACTGCTTGATCACATCTCCGTCTCCAAAGGCAATGACCCAGGAGCTATTCACACTTTTGTTAATAAAAAACTTTGGAAGAAATTAGAGTACCCAAGCCTTGCAGCTTGCGTAAAAGACAACCCAGATCTCCCGAGTAGCGGAAATTTAGGCCGGATTGCCAAATCGGTGGCATTCCATAAAAATTACCTACCAGAATTGGGCGAAGACTTTCTTAAAGAAAGCGCTATACGGCCAATCTGTGGCTCCAATTATTCTGAAGCCGTAAAAAAAAGAGTGGCGTCAAAGATCATCAATTCACAAAATCCTTCCTCACTTCACGTATCTGATATTGAACGCTTCATTACTCAAAGTTTTATCGTGTTAAAGCCCAGTCAGAAAAGAGAAGCCAAAACAATTGCTACCGAGTTAATCACGGACGACGTTTTGAGCAACATGATGATTTACTTCAAAAAAAGCAAATTCAAGACATTACGTCGAAATGAATTTATTCGTCAGCTATCGGCAGAAGTCGCAAATTGCATTAAAAATCAGCTGTGAAATGACAGATTATTCAAGGA
>CAIKYI010000321.1 GCA_903831545.1 uncultured Methylobacter sp.
CCAAGGTGCTTATTCCAATTTCCAATTTTTTTCATTCCAACACCTTATCCTATCCAAGGTGTTGCAGTTGGTTATTGAGCGCGCCGGGTCTCTGTCCTGCTTCCGGATTATCAGTATCCAGCGGATGGCCTGTCCAGGCAGAAAGTTTAAACAAGTCCAGCAGCAGCCAGTCCGTCTTGTCAAAATGCAACGTTTGCGCCAAGATCGGCTCGGCAGGAAGAGGCTCTCCATCAGCGGGCGCCGTTAAAAAATGTAAACTCAACACACCATCTGTTGCCCCGCTCAGACGTACGCGCTGACCAACCCCCTCCTCGCTCTGCCATACGCCATTGATTGTGTCTGGCAGAGGCTTAAGAAAGACCGCCGGTGGCGGGCTGACAAAATTCGGCGATCCACAACCGGTCAATAGCATCAACCCGAAGGACATCAAAGGTACTCGACATGTTTGCAATATATTCATCATTGACAGCCCGATTTCTCCACAAGAGGTAATGCCTGACGTTACATCTTCAATCTTTGTAAAACACAAGCAAACTACAACCAGTTGCCCATCAAAATAAATGGCGACCAAAAATAGGGATGAGCGAACGGCGCATTGAGATCAGTCTTAAATAGCGCGCCCTCTTCTAAAACTTGCTCTTCAGTTAAGACGACGTCAACGCCACGCTTGTCAGGACTGGATGAGGTAGAAGGCATTGGCTTATCTCCTTTTAGCAGCGCCAACTGCGCCTGACGCAAGGATTCAGCCTTAGTTGAGTGCTGCCTCTGATGGATCCGGTATGTGTTCTGATCCATACCTCTTTTCAGTGAGCTCCAGAGCGCGCTTTTGCAGCGGTAAAGCCTGATCATACTGACCCATAACCTGATGCAAAGCAGCCAGATTATTAAGACAGGTGACCGTATCCGGATGTTCAGAGCCCAGTGTTTTTTCTCTGATTGAAAGTGCCTGCCGAAATAATGGCAAAGCCTGATTGAAGCGCGATAGGGTGAAGTATATTTTTCCCAGCCTAATCATGTTTGAAACGGTGTCTGGATGTTCCTGCCCCAGTAAGTTTTCCCTGACTTCCAGCGCGCGCTGATATAGCGGCAAGACTGAATCATATTGATCCCGTTCTTCATACAGTTTCGCCAGATGATCTAACCCAAACAGATAATCGACAGGCGGGGTATCAGTGGCTTTTCTCTGATTTAGCAGTGCACGCTCATATAGCGGAAAGGCCTGATCGTATTGCCCCATCTTTTCGTACATAGAGGCCAGGTTGTTAAGACTGGCGCTAATACTCGGATTATCAGAAGCCAGCTTTTTTTCTTTGATTGCCAATGAACGCTGGTACAGCGGCAGCGCCTTATCAAATTGCCCCATCAAATTGTATAGAGATGCCAAATTGTTGAGCCCAGTCGCTGTGTAGGGGTGCTCCGCTCCAAGTGTTTTTTCAAAAATCGCCAAGGCGCACTGATAGAGCGGCAATGCCTGATCGTATTGACGAAGCTTCAGATAAACCTCCGCCAAACTGCCCAACATCGTGGCAGTCGCAGTATGATCAGGCCCGGCAATTTTTTCCGTCAGTCTAAGTGCGCGTTGAAATAAAGGAAGTGCCTTGTCATATTCGGTTAGACCTAGATACAAATGAGCCAGACTGTTAAGCGTATCGGCTATGTTTTCATGATCCGGACTCAATGTTTTTTCCTGAGCCTCCAAAACACGCTTATACAACAACACAGCCGTTTCACGCTGGCCTATGGCCTGGTACAGATCGGCAAGAGTGCTGATACTGTCGAGGGTAGAGGCATGCTCAGGACCTAAAACTTTAGCTTTAATTACCAGAGCACGTTCGAGCAGCGCCAGAGCCTGATCGTTTTTACCGGTGGCCTGGTACACGGCCGACAAATTGGCGAGACTGTTCGCGGTGTCGATGTGCTCGGCACCTAGAACTTTCTCCCTGATCGACAAAACCTGTTGAAATAATGCCAACGATTCTTGATAGTGAGCCTGCTGATACAGCGCAACAGCCTGATCTGATAATTGATAGGCCTGCTCGATTTTCTGTTTATCAGTGGCGCCCCAAACAGGAACCGCATACAAACTCATTACCATCAATACAACGGCTAGTTTTTTCACTTTAAGGCCACCATTTCACTTCGCTCATTCGTACTCGATATGCCCTTTAAACTGCCGACTCTGGAATTTTATGGCAGCGTTCTGGCAAGACGGAAGCCGATGAGGTAGTTCCGTCTCGCAGGGTCGCTGTCGAGGCGATTCGCCGCGCGGGCGCCCGCCGGAGCGCCGTACCACGAACCTCCACGCACCACGCGATTTTCACTTGCATCACTGTATTTGTCTTCCACCCATTCAAAGACATTACCTGACATGTCGTAGAGTCCCCAGGCGTTCGCTTGTTTACCCGCCACCGGACTGGTCTCGCCGCCACTGTTTTCCTTGGTCCACGCCACTTTGTCCACATCATTACCACCACAGTACGTGGTCTGGTTGCCAGCCAAACAGGCGTATTCCCACTCTGCTTCCGAAGGCAGTCGATATTCCTTGCCGGTTTTCTTGTTCAGTCGCTCTATAAAGCGTTTCGTATCTTCCCAGCTCACTTGTTCAACCGGGCAATCATCGCCGCATTTACTGAAATAACTGGGATTATCGCCCATCACAGCTTGCCATTCCGCTTGCGTGACTTCCGTCTTGCCCATCTCATAGTTCCTGCCGGGGATGGAAACCATCGATATGGCTGTCCCACCCTGATCGGCAGCATAGGCTGCGGATACGGTCAGCGTCGCCGCGATTAGTGCAAAAGTTAAAGCAGGTTTAAATTTCATTTATCGCTCCTTGGGGTTGAATTCAATATAACCAGCCACTTGGTTGTCGTCTTTTGACATCCTAGTGGAATGGCTATCAATGATGGCTTGGGCTTTAGCCCTTAGCCAAAATTGAGTAGTTTATCGGTAGTTTCATCAAGAACACCGTCCGATGCCCCGCGCCCAGAACGAACGGCGGGTGTTGCAAAAAACCTTTTCTTACACGGGATCAATAACAGAATCAATCGAATTTGACCCCATTGACACTCTGCTACATAAATCTATTTCCTTGAGCAATAAGATTCATTGGGATGACCAGCGCAATACGCCTCACTAAAAATACACCTAGCGTCATCAGGATAAAGCCGACAGCGTGCCGCACTAGGGCGACATTGGCTTTCATAGATATTATTTTTACAATGCGCATTACTCGCATTGCAGTTAATTTCATAACTATGATTGGCGCAATAGGCTTCGCTGGAATTACATCTTGGGTCACGAGGATAAAGACGGCAGCGATCTTCACTGGATCGGGATATGCAACTTAATTCATTGGTATGATCCACACAGTAAGCCTCACTAGAATTGCACCTTTTTGAATAGGGATCAACCTTACAGCGATCAGAGTTGGGTCTACATTGGTTTTCGTAGCTATGATTTTTGCAATAAACATCACTCGCGTTACAGGTAATTTCATAACTGTGAGTCTCACAGTAAGCTTCACTGGACTGGCAGCTGTTGTCTTCGAGATGACCAAAGCAACTTGTTACTTTGGTCATGTTTGCAGCAAAACTTAAACCGCTGAATATCAATAGAACGATAAATGCAGACAACTTGAAAATTTTCATAATTTATCCCCTATTAAAATCAAAAATTATTCTTACCTCTGAGTATTATCCAATGACATTTAAGATGGCATTGATATTCACACAACTGGCAATTATCGACTTGGTCTAACTCTGGCTTAACAAGCACTACATAAATCTATC
>CAIKYI010000322.1 GCA_903831545.1 uncultured Methylobacter sp.
ATTGGTATCATATTTTATGCCTTTATTTTTTTTCAATTATCTATGCCACAAAAGTATTGTGGTCTATTCGCCTAATAACCGGGTAATGGCTATTGCAGTTTCCAGCGCCCGTTTGCCTGCTTCGCCAGAAACCAAAGGATTTTCACCGGTATGTATGCAGTTCACGAAATGCTTGATTTCTTCCAGCAACGCATCGCCACTTTCAAAAACCGACTCCTCTGTTTCTATTTCAGGTATGCCGGGAAACATTTCTTTTGTGCCGGTTCGATGTTTGGTTAAAACACGATTCTGAAAATCCACGGATACATATGAAGACGGTCTAAACATTCGCATTTTGCGTTCCATCTTTAAACTGATTCGACTGGCTGTAACATTTGCCACGCAGCCGTTTTTAAACAGCAACCGGGCATTGGCAATGTCTGTGCCTTGGGTTAAAACCGCTGTGCCGCTGGCATCGATGCGTTCTACCTCAGAATTAACCAAAGCTAAAATAATATCGATATCATGGATCATTAAGTCCAGCACTACGCTGACATCCTTGGCGCGAGGATTAAACGGTGACAATCGGTGAGATTCAATAAACAGCGGTTTTTCTTCCTGATCCAGCCCCAAGACCGCCGGATTAAAGCGTTCCAGATGTCCCACCTGCAAAATCAAATTGTTTTGTCTGGCAATGGCGATCAACTCGTCTGCCTCTGCAACGGTCACGGTAATCGGTTTTTCAACCAAAACATGAGTGCCGGCATTGAGAAAATCTTTGGAGACTATGTGATGCAATGTGGTAGGAACAACAATACTAACCGCATCAACCTTTCCCAACAGTGATTGATAGTCTGTCAGAGCAACTGCACCGTGCTTTTCGGCTACTTCCTTTGCTGCTGCCTCGTTAATATCAACTACGGCAATTAATTCACAATCAGGTAGTGAGGCATATTTTTCTGCATGGAATTTACCCAGATAACCGGTACCAATTACAGCGCATTTTAATTTTTTCATGTAATTTATTAAATCCCGTTTACTAATGCCCCCGCTATAGGAACAAACTTACTTGCCGCTATTGTAAACTATCACTCTGTATTCAGAAAATTTTGTACTTGGCTAGTTCATAGACTGAGTTATGATGTTATGATCAACCTTTTTTAAAAATAATGCCTAGCAACACTCATTCTGCCCCATGACATTTTACTAGACTTCAGTTAACCGCATAAAAATGGAGACATGCAATGACTGACGAACACAATACCGAGCTATTAAAAAAAGCAGCCCGATTAATCCTGAAGGATGAAATTAAACACCTGCAGTTGGTGCCGTCTGTCGCGCTCAAACTATTAAAACTGACCAATGACGATAACGCCAAAATTGAGAGCTTATCCAGAATAATAGAAACCGAACCTGTACTTGCTGCAAAAATCCTAAAGCAGGTCAATTCTGCTGCATACGCTTTACCCAACAAAACGACCTCTCTCAACCGCGCCGTTACGATGCTGGGCTTTTCTACTGTGCGTCAACTTGCACTAACATTACTTCTATATAACAAACTGATACAACAAAAATCGGCTCAACAATTTGACTTATTAATATTCTGGCAACATTGCCTGTATGTTGCCTCTTTAAGTAGGCGAATTGCCGTTGCGCTTAAACATCCTGACCCAGATCTTATTTATACCGGAGGACTTTTACACGATATTGGCAAGGTAGTTTTGGAAACTTACGGGCGTTTAAGCTATAGCGATTTTATTGAGAGCATGGACAAAAGTGTGCACTCAACCCTGGAGCAGGAACATCGTTTTTTTGGGATATCACATGCCGAGATGGGACATGTCTTTTGTCTGGAATGGCAGTTACCCCCATCCATTCTGGCCATCGTAGCTTTTCACCATAATCAACCCAGCGAAATATCTTCTTACGCTCAATATAAAACAGAAATTGCCATCGTATCGTTTGCAAACTACATTGCCTGGATACAAGGCATTGGTTCGGCTACATATGATAGTCACCCTACTTTACAAAGCTCTGTCGTCGAAACGATTGATATTAATAACATCGATCTTGAAGCTATTCTGCGTCAGGTAGATGAGGACATGCAAGGCACCAGGGAGTTTTACAACATTCAGATTCCCGGTTTAACTACGCTACGTGCCACATTAGTCAAAGCAACCATTAACCTGAGTCAAATTAACTTTACTTCTGATTCTGCGAGCAAACAAGAACCGTCTACCTGTTTAACCGCGCCTCATCACAGCCTTAACCCAAATGACTTTATTCCCCGAACACTGGAAGCCATGCAGGATAAATTTGCTTTTGACCAAAGCATTATGTTCTTGATTGACCCTAAACGCCGCTGCTTAACGGCATCTTACTGGTGGCCAAAATCAATTTTCCCATCGTCACTTCCGCCGTTTGAAATTGATATTAAAAGCATTAACGGTTTGTTACTTACCTGTCTGCGCGAAAAAAAGCCAATTATTATCAACAATATATCAGAACATGATAATCCAATCTTTCAGCAACTGAAAACTACCGAATTTATCGCTATCCCGGTGTTACATCACAATCGATTGATTGGTGTTCTTTATGCAGACCATGCGCACTCAAAAAAGCCTATGCATAAAAGTCTATTGTCAGACATAACGCCCATTGCCTATGAACTGGGTATTGCCATGTTTAATGCAAAACAATATGGTCTGGAAAAAAAGCACGCGCAGATCGATCATTTAACGCAGCTTTTCAATAAACGTATGGCCACCCTGTTTCTAACGCCTATTTTTCAAGGCGAGGAATCCAAACTGGCAAACATTGCCATTGGTTTTATCGATATCGACAAGTTCAAATTATTTAATGACGATTGTGGGCATCAGGCTGGAGACAATGCCTTGAAGATTGTTGCTGATATTTTACGTAGCTCAACCCGTCCTGGAGATTTTATCGGTCGCTACGGTGGTGAAGAGTTTCTATTTGTTCTTACAAATACCGATCAAAATGGCGCTTACGTCTATGCCGAACGTATTAGATCCGAAATCGAGCGTCGCGGTAAAATTATGAGTCGACGATTTCAGGGGCACCTGTTGACAGTCAGTATTGGCGTGTCCATGTATAGCAGTCGCTTTGTAACTTACAAGGAGATGATTGAAGTTGCCGATCAAGCCATGTATCGCGCAAAAAACGAAGGCCGAAACAGAATTGTCATTCTGCCCGATGTTGTGCCCGACAAAAAATAACTGCCTTTAAAATTTAGTGATCTTAAAGTGTAAGTACTCACCTTTTAAGATTAATCACAATTCCCGCACCATCTACCGATTTTCGTTTATCCATTTCCGGTTCTTGCGACATCAACATTTGGCCATTTAAATCCAAAGGCCCCTGCCTTTTTTTATTTTCTTTAGCAAAAATAGTCGATGACTCTACCGCATCCCTAGGTTGCTCTGCTTTTAACACATTACTGTCAGAAGCCTTAAAAGGAATGGAAAGATTTAATGGCTTAGGAACATCAACCGGGTCATCAACACGCAGGACTGATTTGTTTTTTATATTTTTTCTCTTTAAACCTTGTTTACTCCTTCTGTCTTTATTTTTTTCACCCGAAACGGGCTGTTTGCCTGATAGTGTGACATTATCAAAATCAGGCTCTTGAAACCCGGTTAAAAGTGTCATAGAAGCCGCAATAAAGCACACTAGAAACAGGCGGTAAGTGTCAATCTTCATTCTGTTCCTCGGTTAACAATACTGAAATATTTAACTTTATCATCAAGGTTAACGTTACACGATTGATATCAGTCAAGCAACTATCTGCTCAAACGCTGTTCAGTTTCCAGTACTTTTTGCGTAGTTTTTAACACGGTATCAGGATTTAAACTCATCGAATCAATACCAATTTCCACCAGAAACTCTGCCATTTCAGGATAATCGGACGGAGCCTGACCACACAAACCACAATGCTTACCGTTACGCCGCGCACCTTCAACGGCAAGACGAATCATTTCTTTAACGCCGGGATCGCGCTCATCAAAATCTTCGGCAATGATTGCAGAGTCGCGATCAACACCTAATGTAAGCTGGGTTAAATCATTGGAGCCAATTGAAAATCCGTCAAAATATTCAGAAAAACCATCAATTTGAATAACA
>CAIKYI010000323.1 GCA_903831545.1 uncultured Methylobacter sp.
ACCACGTTGGGTTTGCATAATTCAAGATAACTTTTCCAGGAAGTGCGGGGTAATTCGCTAGTCATTATTTAATAGAGTCCAGTAGCTAATTTTGGGTGCAGCTTCCATATAATTAAGTGGAAGTAGCGGTTAAGAGGCATTTATTTAGTTCAATCGCCATGGTACCTGGTGAAGCCGGTATGCAACATCAGTTAGGCGGCAGAATACGGCGAACTGGCAAATATCATTGTAAGTGAATATTTTATAATTAATTTTATGATTTTTAGATAAAGCCCCAAAAAATCATCTTGTAATCAATTATATGTTATTAATTCATAATACACGATGAATCCGAACGAAACAAAAAATGAAGTTTTATGGTATCTGATTGCTTTGCGCTGCGGTGTGTTCAACGCAGCGCGTTGAAACTGCATTCCCACGCAGCGCGTGGGAACGAGACAAGTACCTTAACCTGGTTCCCATGCGCTGCGTGGGAACTCCTACTAAATGCCTCGCCTAAACGGTGATTAGCTTAATTAGACGCATACAGGTCAAGCCAGGGAGTTTGGTAAATTTTCATCCATGGCACTGGATACCGCTTCCCGGCGGGTATGACGAGCTTTGGATAATTTGACAAAGTAGAATCAAAGAAATTTTTAATACTCGGTAGTGCTATTTTTGTTCAGTGCAGTTGAGGTAAATACGATGACATCGCCCACATTAGGGCATAGATATCTACACAAGTACAAATCGACGTCATTCCCGCAATCCATGCCGGGATGACGGGTTGTGTAGATATCTGTGCATTAGGGGCCAAACCATATAGGGAAGCATTGGGGGAGTATTACTGATATAGTATTGATATTCGATGAGTTTTCATCAACAACTGATATCTTCATTATGCCTCAGTCCCTTATCAGTAAACTGCTTCTACTCTTAATACTGACGGCCGGTTTTTCTGCAACGTATATTTTGCAATGGCAAGCTGTTAACACTGCCAAACAAATTCAGCAAGACAACTTCGATTATCAGGCACGCGAGATTATACTTCGTATTGAGCAACGACTGTCCGCCTATGAACAGGTTCTGCTTGGGACTAAAGCGTTGTTCAGTGCGACCAGGCATGTAAATCGGCAAGAATTTCATGATTATATAGCCAACCTTAATTTAGAAAACCATTATCCTGGCATTCAAGGTGTCGGATACGCACTCATAATCCAGCCCTCAGATAAAGCCAGGCATATTGAAGCCATTCGTAAAGTAGGATTTCCCGATTACAACTTGTATCCCGAAGGCGAACGGGATGTTTACGTCCCTGTTATCTATCTGGAACCATTTACCGGCCGTAACCTGCGCGCGTTCGGCTATGATATAGCTTCGGAAGCTGTGCGTCGTAAGGCCTTGGAACAAGCACGCGATTCAGATAAGGCAACTATTACCGGAAAAATTAAGTTGTTGCAGGAAACTGAACAGCAAATACAGGCCGGTTTTTTGATGGTATTGCCGGTGTATCAAAATGACCTTCCGCATGGCACGCTAGAGGAGCGTCGTAGCAACATTATCGGCTGGGTTTATGCTCCCTTTCGTATGGATGATCTTATGCAGGGTGTTCTTGGGCAGCAAGTACAGAATATTAACCTCCAAATATCCGACGGCGAAAATACAACATCAGAAGCGCTGATGTACCCAAGAGAGGGGGAGCATTCGCTGCATCAAACCGATGCGGTGCAATACCGTTTTTCTCAAAAAATCGACCTTATTGCTCATATCTGGACCATCAATCTGGAATCTTTGCCAGTATTCGAAGCCAACATAAATACCGGACAAGTCAACATGATACGTCTGACCGGTGTCTTGACGACTCTATTGCTTAGCTTGCTGTTTATGCTACTGGATAGTGGCCGGGCGCGTGCCATTAAGCTGGCTGGCTTTATGACACGGGAACTGCAAGACAGCGAGAAAAAATTGAACATCATTCTCGACAATGTCGAAGCCTATATTTACATCAAGGATAGGCAGGGCCGTTATCAGTATGCTAATCAATTAACCCGCCAACTGTTCAATCAGTCATTGGAAGTTATCGTAGGTAAAACGGACGACGATTTTTTTGATGGCGCAACAGCCAGTCTTTTTCGAGAAAACGACCGTTGCGTTTTCGAATACGGAAAGACGATAACCGTTGAAGAAATTGATCTGATCAAAGGCACGACTTATCTGGCAATCAAACAACCTTTATATGGTTCTGATGGCATTGTTTATGGCTTATGCGGTATCTCGACCAATATTACCAAACGCAAATATCAAGAAGAGCAGTTGCGCAATATTGCCCTATACACACGAAGCCTGATTGAAACGAGTCAGGATCCCCTGGTGGCCATTAGTCCGGAAGGCAAGATTACCGATGTCAATATCGCTACGGAACAGGTGACCGGAGTTGAGCGAGACCAGTTAATTGGTAGTGACTTTGCGGTTTATTTTACAGAGCCGGAAATAGCGCGCCAAGGCTATCAGCAGGTATTTTTACAGGGTTTTGTGACCGATTATCCGCTGGCTATTCGGCATGTTTCCGGCAAGATTACTGACGTGCTCTATAACGCCAGTGTCTATCGAAATGATGCAGGAGAAATTCAAGGTGTCTTCGCCACTGCTCGTGACATTACTGAGCGTAAGAAATTGGAAAACGCACGGGATGAGGCTTTAAGCTTACTCCAGAAAATTGCGAATCGGGTGCCTGGAGTTGTCTATCAGTATCAGCTACGAAGCAATGGTAGCGCCTGCTTTCCATTTGCCAGTGACGGCATCCGTGAAATTTACCGGGTCAGCCCTGAAGAAATCTGTGAGGATGCTTCCAAAGTATTTGCCATTCTTCATCCTGATGACTATGACGGTATTGTTGACTCCATTCTGACCTCGGCAAAAAACCTGACTCAATGGAACCATGAATATCGA
>CAIKYI010000324.1 GCA_903831545.1 uncultured Methylobacter sp.
ACCATCCCCCTGGGCAACATGTTTATCATCAACAACCACTGCTACCGACAACCGGCGCAACGCGCCTGTAGCCAATCGGGTATGAGTAATGGTTTTATCGAGCTCATAATTCCGAGTTGCATTTTTTGCCACAGACCCGGAAGGCGCTGCAGGAACGGCAGGCGTCGAACCGGGGACAGCCGCCCCCCCCGGAGAAGGAGGAGTTGTTTCAGGCGCTGTTCCCGCAGGAGTAGGTTGATTTGACAGCGCGCCAGGAACACCCTGAACGGGCGATGCCCCATTTTTTTCTTCTGAGGTTTGTTCACTACGTAAAGCCGGTAAATCCGGATTAAACATTTCCTGCGTTCTGTCAGTCTCAGTAAAATCGACATCCGCTGAAATTTGTGCACGAATGCCGTCGCCACACACCAACGGAGACAAAATATTTTCGATGAGCCCCATCAGATGCTCTTCAATATTCTTTTTATATTCAAACTGCTTGGAAGTTAAGTTACCTGCGGCGGAAGAGTCATTACTATTTAACAACTGGCCTTTTTGATCGACGACTGTCACTTGCTCGGCATCCAACTGCGGAACGCTGGAGGCAACCAAATGAATGATTGATTCTACCTGCCCCTTATCCAACGATCTGCCTTGATATAAATTCACCATAACAGAAGCGCTGGGCTTTTTTCGTTCGCGCACAAATACAGATTGAACCGGAATCGCCAACAAAACCCTGGCCGATTTTACATTCTGGATCGACATAATTGTTCGGGCAATCTCGCCTTCCAGGGCTCTCTGGAAGCGGACTATTTCAACGCTTTTACTGGTTCCAAACCCCTGCTCTTTATCCAGTAACTCATAACCCAGACTGTTACTTTTAGGCAAGCCCTGAGCGGCTAACTTAAGCTTTACCGCACTTACCTGATCTTTCGGCACCATAATCACGCCGGAACCGTTTTCGACTTTGTACTTGATATTGTCCTTATTAAGAATCTCAAGAATTTCAGCGACATCACTCTCACCGATTTCGGAATACAGTCGCCCGTAAGAAGGCTCTTGCGACCATAAAACAATTGCAACGCCGATAGCAACACTTAAAGCCAGACCCAGCATCAACCCGATCTGACGGGCGATGGTTAATCCAGCCAATCCTTTAAGCGCTGGATGTGCATCGACCTTA
This sequence comes from uncultured Methylobacter sp., assembly GCA_903831545.1. Taxonomy (GTDB): domain Bacteria; phylum Pseudomonadota; class Gammaproteobacteria; order Methylococcales; family Methylomonadaceae; genus Methylobacter_A. The sequence continues at coordinate 1,166 of CAIKYI010000324.1, forward strand.
GTCGCAAGGATATGAGAAGCCTCACCTTCAAGATGACCCTTACCAGTTGCATCGGCATCACGCTGACGATTTGCCTCGATTAGACTATTACCGCTCTGTTCGCTCATTTTTTAATCACAGATTGTTTTAAGAACAGCTCGTTAAACTACATGGGCATGTTCATGACATCTTTATAGGCTTCTACTAATTTATTTCTGACCTGCACCACTGCCTGAAATGAAACACTCGCTTTTTGCGAAGCAACCATAACTTCTGCCAGACTTACATTAGTATCACCAGTCTCAAACGCCTTCGTCATATTTCCGGCAGTCTGCTGAGTCTCATTAACCGCGCCTATGGTCTGTTTTAGCATTGCAGCGAAATCTGCGCCACCGACACCCGCCTCAGGTACTTTAACGCTTCCAGCTTCGAGAGACATTGCCCGCATCTGCGCCAAAACCTGGTTTACATTCATCTCACTCATCTGACTTTCCTCTTACATTCTTAATAATAAAGAATTCAAAGCATTTTTGATGCCACATATTAACATGAAATAATGACACCCGAATCTTTCATCCTGGCCATTTTATAGCGTAATGTTCTGGGACTTATGCCCAATTTTTCGGCGGTTATCTTACGACTGCCATTTTCCATTTGTAAGGTTTGTAAAATAATACTTTCCTCTGCTGACCGTATTCCCTCACCCAAACCGCCAATTTCCTGCTTTTGATCGTTAAAATCAACCGGTAAATTTGAATGCAGCTCTTGGCAAGACTCATCAACAGAATCTCTATTAATACTGTCCATCATAGAATCCGTAGCTTCAAACACCAAATCATCGACGGTAATCTTATCGCCAGCCCTTAAAATAAGGGCTCGTTGCAATACATTATCCAGCTCACGAACATTGCCCGGCCAACGGTAAGCCAACATTTTTTTAAGTGCACAAGGCTCAAACTCTGGCACAATTTGGCCACTTATCCGATGACGCTGCATTAATTCCCTTGCCAGCGGCAAAATATCGCCAGGTCTGTTACGCAAGGGCGGAATAGTAATGGGAAACACGTTTAAACGATAATATAAATCTTCCCGGAAACGTCCCTGCTCCATCAATTCCTTTAACTTCTGATTGGTCGCCGCCAAAATTCTGACGCTCAACTTTATTTTCTTCTGACTGCCCAAACGCTCGACTTCTTTTTCTTGCAATACCCGTAATAACTTGGCTTGCAGGCCTAAATCCATTTCAGCTATTTCATCCAACAACAAAGTCCCTCCCTGAGCCTGTTCGAATTTTCCCGGCATGGCCTGAACAGCGCCAGTGTAAGCACCTTTTTCATAACCGAACAACATCGCTTCCAACATGTTTTCAGGAATAGCCGCACAATTTACAGCGATAAAAGGTCCCTGACTATAAGTTGAATGCTGGTGAATATATTGGGCAATGACCTCTTTACCGGTTCCGCTTTCACCCTGTAACAATACGGCTACGTCGGTTTTGGCAACTCTGGACGTCAGGGCATAAAGTTTTTTCATGATTTCGTCATGCACCACGCACTGATTGTCCACGGCATTTGCCGCCACCCGGTTGCCTTGCACATAATCCGCAACCTTGTTAACCAACGCCTCTGCCTCGAAGGGCTTGACAAGATAATCAACAGCACCTGCCTGTATGGCCTCCACAGCTTTAGGAATGGTTCCGAAAGCTGTCATTAGCAACACCGGCGTTGTTGAATATTTATGCTGCATATTTTGTAACAACTGAAAGCCGTCCATAACCGGCATTTGCACGTCACTAACGACCAGTTTAAATTGATTGATTTCAAGCTTTAATAACGCTTCAGTACCATTTCTGGCAGCAATCACGCGATACCCGCCTATTTCCAATGTATCGCAAAGCGCTTCGCAGAGTGATAAATCATCCTCAACCACCAATACATCATACTGTTTCATGACTGATCTCCATTTGATGAGATTTACCGGACAAATCTGCCTGGAGCAGATTTGCATTCACCCGAAGGGCATCAGGCAGGATAGCCTGATGTGACAAGCCACCTGGCAAACCACTAAATTCCTGATGTATACACGGCAACTCTAATGAGAAAACAGTACCAAAGCCCGGACTAGACTGAACCTGAACTTCCCCTCCATGAGCTTTCACTACACTATCGACAACAGCCAATCCCAAACCGGTACCGTGTGCTTTTGTTGTAAAAAAAGGTTCAAAAATCCGCTGACACAAACTTTGATCAATGCCGGCACCGTCATCTTTAATGTCGATCCGCAACTTAAAATCATCAAGCTGCTTAACGGCTATTTCAATAAAACCAACCTGCCCTACCGCTTCAACCGCATTATTCAATAAATTAATCAACGCGCCGCGTAATGCATTTTCATTACCCAACATGACATCAGTTTTGACCTGATTAATAATCTGCAACTTGATTCCACCTGTCGCTGTAGATTCTTTCACCGATTCCCTGAGATGATTTAAAAGCTCGACCAGGGAAAAGGTCAGCATCGCCATGCGTCCGTCTTTGGCAAAAATCAACATATCGTTAACCTGCCTTTCCAGGTAATTCAAACGTTCAAGAATTTTTTGTGAAAATCGGTGCCGCTTTTCATTATCCAAAACCGGATTATTCATTTGCGATGCATAGAGAATTGCTGTTGACAGCGGCGTTCTCACCTGATGAGCCATGCTGGCAACCATTTCGCCCATGGCTGACAAGTTTTTTTGCTGGTTTAACATATCCTGCAGGTTACGCATTTCGCTGACATCCGACAGCAAAATCACTTGACCTGAATCAGCCAGGTCGTTGCAGGCAACATCTTTGCTGACGGTCATATTCACCCGCTTGCCATTAAGCAATTGACGTTCATGAGGATTACCAACAACAGGAATCAAACTGCGAGCAACTATTTCAAACCAATCCTGACCAATAAGTGAAGCTCCGAGAAAATCTGTTGCAACCACATTGCAGTCGACAATCTTTCCCTCGACATCCAGCACGATTACCGCAGCGGGAAGAGCTGCCAATATTTTTCCCAAACGACTGGCAAGCTTTTCTTTTTCTTCAAGGGTTTTAAGTCGTTGACTATGGGCAAAAGCCAGCTCACCGTGCAACTTGGCCACTTGCTCCTCAAGCCCCTGATAAGAATCAGACAAATCCTGAAATACTTGGTTAAAAGTAAGGAATGCATCTGTAAGTTGTTCGGTTTTCTGTATTTTGGGTATCGTCATGTCTGAACGCTCTGGATTTATATCTGGCAACCTTGTTTTATAAGACAAGCACAAATCAGACCATATAATAAAACCATAATTTACAATCAATTAACCAATGGCGACAATAAAATGACACGGCGACCAGACTAATTCCCGGATTACCGCTGCATATCATATTTGCGCAATTTTTCGACCAAGGTTGTGCGCCGCATATTTAAACGTTTAGCAGCATGTGCGACCACACCGCTGCATTCATTCAAAGCCTGCCTTATCAAATCAACTTCTAAAATATTCAGATATTCTTTCAAATCTATACCCTGCTCTGGCAACTGCGCCAAAGACTTGGACCCTCCCTCGACAGAAGTTATCACTGCAACAGATTCAAATTCCTCTTCTTCCTCGACACTAACAACCTCAGCATCGACAACCAATTGTTCAGCAACCTGGTATTGTTGAAACTTATCAGGCAAATCGGACGCATCGACCAAACCTTTGGGGTTGATAATAGCTAATCTTTCAATCAGGTTTGCCAGCTCTCTGACATTACCCGGCCAGTCGTGTTGCATCAGCACGCTCAAGGCAGCCGGAGTCAAGCGGACCGAACCACGGTTGGCAGTCTCCATACGAACGATTAGATCATTTATTAAAAGGGGAATATCTTCAGCCCTGGCCTTTAAGGGCGGAATTTCTATTGGAAAGACATTCAAGCGGTAAAACAGATCCTCACGAAACCGGTTTTGTTTGATTTCATCCTCAAGGCATCTATGGGTAGCCGCAATAACCCGTACGTCGCAATTGATGGTTTTATTGCTTCCTACCCGCTCAAAGCTACGTTCCTGCAAAACGCGTAGTAATTTGACCTGCATAGCCAGTGGCATATCACCGATTTCATCCAAAAAAAGGGTTCCGCCTTCTGCCATCTCAAAGCGTCCCTGACGTGTACTTAAAGCCCCGGTAAAAGCTCCTTTTTCATGACCAAACAGTTCGCTTTCAAGTAATTCACCGGGTATAGCGCCACAATTGATGGGTACAAACGGTTTATCCTTTCTAAGCGACGCATCATGCAAAGAGCGTGCAACCACTTCTTTTCCAGTCCCCGACTCGCCAAGAATCAAAACCGTCGCATCTGATGCCGCTACTTGTTCAATCAACTTACGGATACCAACGATGGCCTTGCTACGCCCCTTTAACCGCTGAATTATAGGTGAGCGACGATCAGAAAATTGACGTTCGGAAAAGTCTGATTGCGCCCGGGCTACTGACAATTTATCCAATAACGGCTTCAGCACTTGATAAGTAGTCGGCCATTCCAGCACCTGAAATACACTCTGGGTTATTACCGTAGAAACCTGGAAAGCAGTACCTTTAGTAATCAATAAAATAACCGGGACATTATTCGCCCACTCAGTAATTTGATTAACCACAGTTGCCTGTTTTTCGATGCCATCACCGACAAAAATAGCGGATAATTGGCCAATTTCACTTATGTAAGAAGCATAATCCCCAGATCCGGCAATCTCAATACTGAAATCCATAAACTGAAAAACAGCCTCCATTTGTTGGCTTCTTGTTTTATTATCATCAATCAACAAAATACGCGACAACGCCATATTTTCACTCTCATTCCTTACTTGATATTACGCACTGTCTGTAAAGTTAACAAATAACATGCAATTTAAAGTTATCTTTTGTTTCAGGTCGACAGGATTAAACAAGACAAAAAATATCGTTTTATAATCTATCAACGCACAGCAACAAAAACTCAACCGGGCAATTACACGTTTGTTTAATTATTTAGTTATTGGGCAAAGTTAAGCATCGAATCAACATGATGTCAAAATTCTTTTATTTCAATTTGTTCTAAGCTCTTTTTAATGTAATTTACACGAAGAGATCACTTTGCAATGCGCATCCAAGCTTGACAAAAAATTCTCATCAGAGACACTAGGTTTGTTTTCACTTCCCCGAGTACAGTCTTTGAACGATATGTCCCTTAGTATGCTGTTTGGCATACTTGCTGCAATGCTTATTCTTTCCGCTTTTTTTGCC
>CAIKYI010000325.1 GCA_903831545.1 uncultured Methylobacter sp.
CGTGCCAACGCTGATTTTTATTTTATATTATTGATTTGTATGGTCATTATCCAGTAGTTGACGACCGGTTGTTGGAAACATAACAGTCATGTTTTCAGGTTTTGTCGCGAAGGGCACAATGAGGGTGAGAGAGTCGACCGTGATTTTAAAATGATTAAGGTCGTAAAACGGATTAAATGTAGAGCGTATGCGTAAAGTTGATGGGTTTCGCTATCGCTTTACCCTACTTGAATAGCAATCCAACGGCTGGCAAACTTTAGTCCTGCTGAACTTTTGTCGGCCAGGCCAAGAGTTGCTTTTCCACAACCGCCCATTCTTTTTCACATTCGGGTAGTAGCTTGATGAGCGTGGCTTCGTCATCGGCTTTGCCTGCTTCTTCAAGTTGGGCGCATAGCTCGGCCAACCTGTTAGCGCCAACGCAACCTGCCGCTGACTTTAACTTATGACTTGCATAACTTGCCTCAAGGGTTTTACAGGCACTGACAGCGGCAATAATTTCAGCATTGGTTTTCAGGCTCGATTCATGAAAATAATCCAGAAATTCAGCAACGATCGTCGGATCATCGCCGATCAGGTCTATTAATATGTTCGGGTCCAAGCTTGTATCGGGCTCGATTTTGTGACTGGCAAGGTCTTGGAGAGGCGCCGGGAATTCTGATACTGTTGTGTCATTTGTAAAAACCGTCTGCGCACTTTGTTCAGGTACGATGTCTAGTGTTTTTATAATGTCGTCCTCAGTGACTGTGTTACCTTGAGGCTTTAGCCATTGGGCGATGGTAGACAGGAGCTTGGGTGGATTAAGCGGTTTGCTGATAAAATCATTCATGCCGGCGGCAATACAATTCTCCTGCTCCTCTTGGGTTACCCCCGCCGTCATCGCAATAATGGGTAGCCTTGCAAAACGTGGCTGACTACGTATAAGCCAACTGGCTTCAAAACCATCCATAACCGGCATGTGAATATCCATCAGCACCATATCAAAGGTCAGTGCCTCCAGCGCTGTCAGTGCCTCTTCGCCATGATTGACAATTTCGACACTGATACCCGAAAGGTTGAGAAACTCCCTGATCACTTGCTGGTTAAAAATATTGTCTTCTGCAACCAGAATGTGGATGCCAGCAAATTGGCCGCTATCACTGTACATCGTGGTGACGAGTGCGTCATTAGGCTTGCTTGAAGTGGATTCGGAAGCTAATGGCAGTTGTAGTTCAAAGCTAAATCGGCTGCCGACACCAAGGGTACTGACGACGGTGATTTCACTGCCCATCAATTTAGCCAGTCGATCACACAGTACAAGACCAAGACCGGTACCGCCATAACGGCGGGTGATGGACTCATCTAACTGACTAAAGGGTTTAAACAACTTGCCTAAATCCTTGGCGGCCAGTCCAAGCCCGGTATCGGTGACACAAAATAACAGCTGTGCCTGCTCGGGTTCGATATGTTTCAGGGTGATATGCAAATCGACCGAGCCGTTGTCAGTAAATTTGACTGCGTTACCCAGGAGATTAATGAGAATTTGCCCAATTCTGGGCTTGTCGCCAATGACATAATGCGGTACGTCCGGTGCGATGATGAGCCCCAGGTTGATACTTTTCTCACTGGCCAGATCGCCGAACAAGGTACTTAGCATGTTGAGCAGATCGGTCAGATCAAAAGGTACCGGGTTAATGTGGATACCGCCGGCTTCCAGTTTTGAAACCTCCAGAATGTCATTTAAAATACCCAGCAAATTGGTCGAGGCAGTGTTGATTTTATGCAGATAATTTAATGCTTCGGGCGGAAAATCTTTGCACAAAGCCAGTTGCGAGAAGCCTAAAATGGCGTTCATGGGCGTGCGAATCTCATGCGACATGTTAGCCAGGAAATCGGTTTTGGCTTGTGCCAGATTCTCTGCCCTGGTTTTGGCTTCAATCAATTCGGCTTCCGTTCGCTTGGTTTCGGTCATGTCACGCATGATCGTAGAAAAAAACAGGTGTGTATTCTGGTTATCCCTATGATGCCCCTGTATTAATTGAGAGACCGGTATTTCGTGACCATCGCGGTGTAACAAGTAACTCTCTCCAACCCAAAATCCTTCCTGGCTTGCGGTTGGAAGGGCTTCATCGAAAATCATTCTGGTTATTCGTTCCGGATGAAATGCTCCAATCTTTAAACTGGATATGTTGGTGTTTTCAGGAAAGCCAAGCATTTTAAACCCGGCACGATTCATATAAGTAATTTGGCCTTGCCGGTTAGCTGTTGATACTAAATCATGTGTTTCATTAATAATATCCATCAGAAATTCACGTTCACGTTCACTCGACTTACGCTCAGTAATGTCGTACATATAGCCGTACCAAAGCGTACTGCCGTCAGCCAGTCGTTCCGGCTGAGAATGACCTGAAAGCCAGCGCTGGCCTTTGCTGGGCAAATTTACCTCAAATTCCAGCTCCCAGGGTTGCAAGGTACTTGCTGACAGCATAATGGACGCGTTTAACCGCTCAATCTCATCGTTGTGCATGACGTTGAGTGTTAATGTACTTGTGTCGTCACAGACCTGTTCCGGAGGCACTTCGAAAATGTCATTGATGCCGGCGCTGGCAAATGGCAGGCTATGGTGTCCGTCTGGAGTGACCTTATATTGGTAAACCATGCCCGGAATATGCTTTAACAAATTGTTTATCAGTTTTTGATTTCCAATAATTGTAGCTTGCGCCTCATGTATCGCTGTAATATCAATGCACGAGCCTATGTAGCCGGTTAACAGGCCTTGCGCATCGAAACGCGGCGCACCGTTGTAATCAAGCCAGCGATATTCTCCGTCATGGCGAAGCAATCGGCATTCCATACGAAACGGCAATTGCTGATCAAAATGTCTGCTATAAATGTCCATACAGCGCTCAATATCATCAGGATGCACATAGGTCGTCCAACCAATACCGTATTCTTTTTCCAGGCTGCGTCCGCCAAATTCGAGCCAGGTTTTGTTGAACCAAAAACACAGTTTGTCGATTCCTGCCTGCCAAATCATTACCGGAGCGGCATCGGCCAGGTTTTTAAAACTCTGTTCCGAGGCAAGTAACGCGGCTTGCAATTGTTTGCGCTCGGTGATGTCATTTTGAAAGCCAACAAACTGGGCCAGGTTGCCCCGGCTGTCAAAAATGGGACTAATGACAAGCTCATTCCAAAACTCAGAGCCATCTTTACGGTAATTGATGATTTCACCCCGGTAGGATTTTTTCTGGGTAAGGGTCTCTCGTATCTTTAAAATCTGTTGCGGATCGGTATTTTTGCCTTCTAAAAGATGGCAGGACTGCCCCAGCATATCTTCGGCAGAATAGCCGGTTAATTGTCTGGTAGCCTGGTTGGTATAAGTAATCTTTCTGTTGGTATCGGTTATGATGACGCCTTGATTCAGGCTTTCAAAAATCGCCCTGTTTTGAAACCAGGTCTCACGTAATTGTTCTTTGTCTGTAATATCAACACCCAGCACATAAAAGCCTTCCACTTGCCGGTTAATGATATGCGGCAAATAGCTGAGTTGAGTGTGGATGGTTTCGTTAGAGTTTGGGGATGGGATGTGGCGTTCAAAATGTTGCGACTCGCCATGCATGACCGCATTAATGTGGGGTAAATTTTCGGCATATAACTGTTCGCCTATCGTCTGGCGAATCGATTTGCCTTTAATTTGCTGGGGTGTTTTGTTAAACCAGCGTGAATAAGCTGCGTTGCTAAACCGGTTTTTTAAATGTTTATCCCAAAAACCCATCAACACCGGCGTGTTATTAAGGATGAAGTTGAGCGTTTCCAAATCTTTTAAATCATTTTTAGCCGCTTTAACCAGGGAAATATCAGCAACGATAAGCACAAAATAATTTAAAGTGTCGTCGTCATGACGGATCAGCTTTAGCGAAGTATTGCCCCAAACTATTGTGCCGTCCTTATGGAGGTATTTATTTTCCAATGTAAACTCTGAAATTTTATCAGCCAAACACTCAGCTATTTTACTGGCAACCATATCGTGGTGTTCCGAATGCATGAGTTGCTCAAAAGTCAGCAGGCTTAGTTCTTGTTTGTTGTAACCGACAAAATTACAAAAACCTTGATTCGCTTCCAGACTAAGCCCCTGCAGCGACATATTGACAATACCGACCGGGGCACTTTCAAAAGTAGAGTAAAAGCGCTTGCTTAGTCTGTCCAGTTCTGTGGTACGTACCTGGATCAAGCGGGTTAGCAGCTGGTATTCCAATTCTTCCTGGGAATGCTGGCGTAAGGCAAAGGGTATACATTTTATTAGATAAACACTCGTGGCGATGGATAAAGCTGCGGTCATTATTTTTAAAATCGCATCCAGCCAGTAATAGGGATACCAAAGCATCACAATCGAAAAGAGATGAGTTGTGCCACAAGCCACAATAAAGGCGCAAAACATCAGATAAATCAGACGAAAGCGCAGGTCATTTCTTCGCCAGGCAACATAAGCGAGCGCCAACGGAATGGCAAAATAAGCCAAGGCAATCAGACCGTCAGCAATAACATAAGACCAAAGTATGATGGGAGTCCATTGAATACAGAAACCATGTGGCATCCAGCCATTCTCCTCCGATAGATTGAAGAATATTTGTTCAAACATGAGCGCTGTTATCCGTTAAATGATTCTTTGTAGTTGGGTTGTATGTTGTAGTTTGTTGTTCGGCAAAAGCAGTTGTTGCTTCAAGTACTTTTATCGTTAACGCTGTCGGTTAGGAGTAATTTTAATCCTCTTCGAACTTTGGCTAGTTATCAACATGGTTTGTCAACCCTGGTTTTGCGGCTGAACGGGTTAACCTGAGCTTAATGAATGAAGCTTTTCTCCGCTGCACAAGGTGATTGTAATTATTGATCCCCGGGAATTCTTGGAAAGAAGATTTTTGCCTCGCTCTATTATAGTTTAAACGATAAGGCTTTTAGTTTTTTCATAATTAAATTGGAAATAATGATTATAAGGCTTTTTGACGTTAAATTTACCGTACGTTGAATAAGTCGCGGTTGAAATACTTTTGCATACGGTAGCGGCCAAGCTTTGTGTAGTAAAGCGGCCAAACAAGATAGAAATTGTTGTGCATCCGTTATTGTTGCGACAGGACTGGAACAGGTAGATGGATATATCTCGTTGTAATATATGTAAAAGATATAAGTTGAATTTATGGTCTGATACTTGCTTTTGTCATAATTTAAGGCAGATCTTTGCCTTGTAAACGTAATCAAGGGCGACTTATGAGCAAAATAGGCATCTTTTTTGGTACAGATACCGGCAGCACCAGGCTTGTAGCCAAGAAAATTTATAGTCTTCTGGGGCCTGATGTCGCTGATAAACCCAAAAACATCAATCGAACCCGTGTCGAAGATTTAATGCAATACAGTGCTTTGATTCTGGGAACGCCCAGCTATGGTGTTGGCGACTTGCCAGGTCTGGCAGTGGGCTGTCAGGAAGCCAATTGGGCAGAATTTGTTCCCCATTTGGATGGCGTTGATCTTTCCGGCAAACGGGTTGCCTTGTTTGGCTTGGGGCATCAGGAGCGCTACGCATCACGTTTTGCCAGCTCACTGATCCAGTTATACAGAGTGTTCTATGGCTATGGTGCGGATATGGTTGGGCGTTGGAGTACCGAGGGCTATCAATTTGAGTTCTCCGATTCGGTAATCGACAAGAAATTTGTCGGTTTGGTGCTGGATCAACGTGGCCAAGCGCATTTGACTGATGAACGACTCCAAAGCTGGCTGGCGGATGTAACGCCGTTACTGCTTGCAAAGCAGGCGGATGAGGTGGCATAACTGATTTATCGTTCCCACATCACGGCCACTAACAAGTCCATATCGGCGCTGAACACAGTTAAGTAAATATACCGTGAACAAAGCAAGTGATAACACGAACAAGATGGAAGGATGAACGTCTTAATAACAATTATCCGACTTATATGGGGAGCGCTACGACGCACAATAACCCAGTGGATAATTTAATACAGGGTACTCGGATTTTTAATTTGGCGATTATATGGTACAGAAGCGAGTTTGAGGTGTTCAGTAGCGCTATTGAAATGTCTAATAGCGCTATTGGAAAGTCTAGTAGCGCCATCAGGACGGCCAGTAAATCAAGAGCTCTTGTAGGCCTTGATAGCCGTGGCCTGTAGTTGTTTTTACCTAGTCTTCCACTAGCGCTATTGGAGGACTAGGTGGCGGTATTAAGCTTAGCTAACTCCATACATCAAGCTTAGCCAGTCAAGTTTAAGCCTCGACACTGTCACTATCGACTTCCAATAGCAGTGGTTTGGCTTGAAACGTTGGCGTGTTGGCATTGAGTGGTTCTGCTTTATTTAATAATATGAAGCCTGGGTGACTTAAAAGATTATTCGGTTAGCTTCATAGTATATGCTGAATAAACTGAAGCTCATCAAGTGTGAATGATGCGTCTCCCGTCGTCGGCAGAAAACTTTCTCAATTCAATAAGCCGACAAGCAAAGTCAATGGCTGGCGTCTAAGCGGACGTGACTTGAGTAAAACAGCTGAAGCTGTTTTACAGGCAATAGCTAAAGCTATTGCATTCTCAACTTTCGCTTAATTTATTGGAAGTGACAGAGACAGTGGGTACGCAGGATTTCTATTCGGAGAAATAGGCAAAACAACCACGTCCGCTAGCTTTGGCACGATAAAGTGCGGCGTCTGCGTTATCCATGATACCTTCCATGTTGTCCCCGTGTTGGGGATAGAAAGCAATACCAATACTGGTACCAATTTGCGCTTCATAGTGTTCAAGAAGAAGGAAAGGTTGTTTTAGTGTGTCAATGATATTGTTGGCTAAATGAGAAATTAGCTCAGTTTCAGTAATATTTTCCACTAAAATAACAAACTCATCGCCGCCTAATCGCGCCAAGGTGTCCATTTTACGTAATCGGATTTTGATACGCTCACAAGCTTGCTTTAATAAATCGTCACCTGCCGAATGCCCGAATGTGTCATTGACGGCTTTAAAGTTATCTAAATCAAGTATTAACACAGCCAGTTGGCTGTTCATGCGCTGACTGACTTTAATGCCCTGTTTGATGCGATCTTGCAACAAACGACGGTTAGGTAATTGCGTAAGCGGATCATAAAATGCCAACTCGTGAATTTGCTTTTCAGTGGCTTTTCGTTCAGTAATGTCAGTTAATGTGGCCACATAATGCGTAATAACATTGTTGCTGATAGATTTTACCGAGGTGATGGTAAGCCATTCGGGATAGATTTCCCCATTTTTACGTCGATTCCAAATTTCACCTTGCCATGAGCCTGAGTTGTTAACAGTTTGCCAAATTTTATTATAAAAGTCCTTGTCATGTTGCCCTGAACTCAGCATGTGCGGTGTTTGCCCAACTGCTTCAATCGAACTGTAGCCAGTAATTACTGTAAAAGTGTGATTTACTTTTAGGATAATGCTGTTGACATCGGTGATAAACATTCCTTCTTGCGCTTCGAATACCGTGGCGGAAATCCGCAGGTCAATTTCGGCTTGTTTGCGTTCAGTAATTTCTTTACTTAGCGCGAAAAAACATTTTTTGCCGTCCAACTCGATATTAACAACATTCATTTCTACATCAATAATGCTTCCATCCTTGCGGCGGTGCAAGGTTTCAAAAGTTAAATGCTTTTTCTCCGTATTCTGTAGTTGCTCGAGATTAGTTAGCAACTCATCGCCAAATATTTTGGCTTCCCAGTCAGAGATATTAAGGAGCTGAACTTCATTTTTGCTGTAGCCCAACGAACGGCAAAAAGCGAGGTTAGCCTCTAGTACATAGCCGTGCTCATCCAAAATATGAATGCCTTCGGGGGCTTCGTCCATTAGTAATTTATTTCGATCAATTAGGGCTTGTTGTTTAAACTCGGTTTCTTTGCTCTCTGTGATATATTTTTCGATATACATCATTGCCACGCCAAAAGAGGTGCCAACGATAATAATCGAATTAGTGATATAGCTTATATCTTGAATAAAATTTACATTAAACAGATTTTGCTCTGCATAAGTGTTGTAAATTAAATAATAAATCGCCCGGATAAAATAAATACAGCCGCCAATAGCAAAAATAATCGCTGTAACACGATGCGTCGGCGTACTTAATCCGAAGCGCTTAAACGTCAACAACGCACTGTTTGAAAAAAGTAAAATTGATGCACAGGTGGAGGTTATGCTGATTTTTGCTGCCATATCAAATCTGATTTCAATGAAATATACGTTACCTATAAAGGCAATAACCATAATGACATAGAGCCAGCGCATAGATACGCGACATTCTTTAAATTCAGCCAGGGCTTTAAAATAAGAGACAATTGCTGACATTCCGGTAATAGTACCGATGACAATCGAGAAAAATTTGGGAATAACATTGTTGAGTGCCAGTAACGTCCAGGCAATGCTCATCAGACTCAACGCTGTTGCCCAGTGGCGTAAACCCTTGACATCGAATAAATAATTTCGCGCCACCACAAATAATCCCGCACTCATCATGAACGAAATAACGATATTGAAAACAGTGATGCTAAAAGGGTCGATATGCATACAATAATCAAAAATCTGCGCAGTGGTAAAAACTGAATTGTTTCGTGTCAACTGAAAAGATGGCCGTCTCCTGCTCCATACTCTGAGTTACATCATTTGTGAATGATGTAACTCCTATGTCAATGAATTAAGCTGACAATCGAAGTCAACAGGTCGGTATAAGGCTAGAGTTCAAGCTGACCTAAGTAGCTTGGTGGCAAGGGAAGATTTTGATTCCCTGTTTAGGGTTTGCAGCGAGCAGCAATGTTTTTAGGGTGCATAATGGGTTTCGATATAGCGTTGCACGATTTCCTGGAACTCTTCGGCAATGCGGTCACCTTTTA
>CAIKYI010000326.1 GCA_903831545.1 uncultured Methylobacter sp.
GCAGTTCTTCAGCCTGCGTAGCGTTGATAAGCATTCTTTTCATTCAATATTCCTTGTTGTTTCCTGCTCCATGGCTAGATTTTACTGAACAGACTGGATTTGATCATTGTGTTTATGAAGGCGCTTATAAAACGGCTCTTCATAACTTAGTATTTACGGTTTTAATGAACCGTTTCTGCGTGTTCATTGTAGGTTACCCAGCTTCATTTAGGTGAAGAGCATAGATAGTTGCACGGGCAGAGTCTAAGCAAATAAAAATTCTTTTTTCAGTCTTGGTTGTAAATTCCGTCTTAAACAGGAGTAATAAATCGTTCGTCTAGGGTCGAACGATGAACCCGAAAATCTTACAGTGATGATTTGGCGTGGTTATCCAACGCTTATTTAATCAACACTGAGAGTGCTCAAAGGCAGTTTTAAAGCTAAAACCGCAGAGCAAAAGTATGTTTTTAGTAATAAAAACTGGCTTAATATAGCAATCTTATTGCGATACATCAATTTAAAGAATCAATCATGGCAAGATGCTGGTATTATTTACGCTATGAATAGTGAAGAAAAACCCCTAACCCCAAAAGTTCAACAGCTCGAAATTACTGAAGAAAACTCCGATCAACGATTGGATAACTTTCTAATCTCGCTATTGAAAGGTGTACCTAAAAGCCGTATTTACCGAATTGTCCGTAAAGGTGAAGTGCGCGTCAATAAAGGTCGTGTCGATGTTAAGTATCGCTTGGTGGCCGGAGATATTGTTAGAATTCCACCTGTCAGAGTAGCCGAGCGTACAGAAGTATCATATGTACCCCAAGGTTTGCAGGCGGCTTTGCAAGAAGGGATTTTATATGAAGATGATGGTTTTCTGGTGATAAACAAGCCGGCGGGCTTTGCTGTGCATGGTGGGAGCGGTGTAAGTTCGGGTATTATCGAGGGATTGCGCCTGTTAAGACCTGAAGCGCATTTTTTGGAATTGGTGCATAGAATCGATAAAGATACCTCCGGTTGCCTTATCATTGCCAAAAAACGCAGTGCTTTAAAGCTGTTACATGATCTATTTCGTGATAAAAATATCCAAAAAACATATCTGGCATTACTGGCGGGTCAATGGGGTCGTAAAAAGCTCATAGTCACGGCACCGTTGCTAAAAAATGTCAGTAAAGGTGGGGAGCGTATGGTTACAATCAGTCAGGCGGGTAAAGAGGCTGAAACGCTATTCCGACGCCTGAAATTATTTAGTGACTCGACACTGGTTGAAGCCTCACCAAAAACCGGGCGCACTCATCAAATACGGGTTCATGCTGCAAGTCTGGGGCATGCCATAATTGGTGATGACCGTTATGGCAGAGATGATATTAACCTTAAATTTAAAGCTCGTGGTTATAAGCGTATGTTTTTGCATGCGGAAAAATTAAAATTTCAACACCCTGTTACCGGGGAATCCTTAACAATTTTGGCGCCTTTGCCTCAGCAATTGGAAGATTTGTTAAAATATGAAGAACAGGTTTGATTTAATTGTTTTTGACTGGGATGGCACGCTGATTGATTCCATAGACGGGATCGTAAATTGTCTGCAAACTGCTGCAAAGCACTGTGGATGTGTTATTCCCGAATCTCAGGCAGCAAAAGACGTAATAGGCCTTAGTATTTCAAACGCTTGTAGCAAGCTGTTTCCCGAAGCCGATCAAGAAACAGTAACAATGTTATCAGTCAGTTATCAGCAAGCTTATTTATCCCGGCAAATTGGCAGGCAAGATTTATTTCAGGATGTGTATGAGATGTTGGTGGACTTGAAACAGGCTGGTTATCAACTGGCTGTTGCTACGGGCAAAACCAGGGCAGGTTTGCAACATGCTTTACAGTCTACCGGAACAGAAGATCTGTTCGATATTACCCGTTGTTCCGATGAGACCGCCTCCAAACCAGATCCTCGTATGTTGCACGAGATTATTCAATATACCAATGTCGCATATGAACGGACTTTGATGCTGGGTGATTCCAGTCATGACTTGCAAATGGCAATGAATGCACAAATATCGTCCATTGGTGTGTTATGCGGAGCGCACCCTGAAGATATCTTGCAACAATTCTCTCCGTTGCTGTGTTTACAGCAGCCAGCGGAATTACTGAATATTATTAGAGGCTAACAAGTCATGGAAAATCAGAACAAACCGGAAATTATCAACACGGCCGGATGGGAGCGTGAGGTAATTGAAAAGCTGGCTTTAGCTGCAGTCACTGAGCAAACTCGCGCACGGCGTTGGGGCGTATTTTTTAAGAGCTTGATGTTTGTGTATTTGCTTGCAGTATTTGGCGTGGCCATGTACCCAAAGCTTAGTCAGAACATTGGTGCTGACAGTAAAGATCATACCGCCATTGTTGATGTGGTTGGTGTGATTGCCGAAGATAAAGAAGCTAATGCCGCCAGCATTATCGAAAGCTTAAGAAGTGCCGTAAAAGATGAACATACCAAAGGCATTATTTTGCACGCAAATTCGCCGGGTGGTAGTCCTGTTCAGTCGTCTTATGTCTATGAGGAAATCAGGAAAATTAAAAAAGAACATCCCAGCTTGCCAATTTATGCAGTGGTCAGTGATATGTGTGCCTCCGGGTGTTACTTCATTGTTGCCGCCAGTGACAAAATATTTGTTAATCCCTCCAGTTTAGTTGGCTCGATAGGCGTGCTAATGGATGGTTTTGGTTTTGTTGACGTCATGCAAAAACTTGGTATAGAGCGTCGGTTGCTGACAGCAGGTACACATAAAGCCATGCTTGACCCATTTTCGCCGCCTAAAGTCGATGAAACGCAATACATGAAAAGTCTATTGGACCAGGTACACCAGCAGTTTATAGCAGCAGTTAAAGCCGGGCGAGGCGACCGACTTAAAGAAAATCCAGACATGTTTTCCGGACTGGTTTGGACGGGTGAAGAAGGCTTGAAGCTCGGTATTGTTGATGGGATCAGCAACCAGGACGCAGTTGCCAAAGATCTCATAGGCGCAGAAAAACTGGTTGATTTTAGTCAGCAGGAGCAATTGCTTGATAAAATTGCCGGGAAACTTGGCGCATCATTCGGACATGAGCTGGGCAGTATGATTCAGGGCTGGTCTTTACGTTAGAATTTTAGGGTGCCTTTTTTATAAGGATTAGTTATAGAGTTGGCTTGGTGTATTTTTGGTTTGTATCATTCTGGATTACGCATGAGAAGTTTGCTTAAAGTTGTTTTTGTGGTCTTGTTATTCTCCAATAGCAGTTTTGCTGAGCAAAATAGCGTGGCTAGTATCAGTCTTGATGAGGCAACCAAACAGATAATCGAAGGAACTTATAATAAGGTACTTGAGGCCCATGCCGAAACGATTGATGGTAAAACTGTTTATGTTATAAAGGTTTTGACGCCTGATGGTCGTATCCATTATTACAAAATTGATGCCGAAACCGGTCAATTAGTCAGTTAACCTGTATAGTTAAATTAAATGCGTATTTTAATTGTTGAAGATGAAGTAAAGCTCTGCGAACAAATTCATGACTTTTTCGCGGAAAAAGGTTTTGCCGTGGACACCGCACACACCGGTCGTGACGGCTATTACATGGGCAAGGAATATCCGATTGATGCTGCCGTTATCGATATTGGCTTGCCTGATTTTTCGGGTATTGAACTGATTAAGAGTTTGCGTAAAGATAAAATCAGGGTTCCTATCCTGATTCTAACAGCTCGTAGTCGATGGCAGGAAAAAGTAGAGGGCCTGGAAGCCGGGGCTGATGATTATTTGGTTAAACCTTTTCATTATGAAGAGTTGTTGGCCAGAGTGAATGCCTTGATAAGAAGGTCTGCCGGGCAAGCTCATCCTGTATTAACGCATGACAATATCGAGTTGGATACTGTGGCGCAAGAAGTCAAGGTATCCGGAGTCACTCTCGAATTAACGGCTTACGAATATAAGGTGCTCGAATACCTGATGTTTCGGAAGGGTGAAGTGGTATCAAAATCCGTTTTGACTGCGCATATTTATGATGAAGATTTTGAACGTGACAGTAACGTTCTAGAGGTCTTTATTGGTCGCTTAAGAAAGAAACTCGATCCCGATGGTTCACGTAAACCCATTGAAACTTTACGTGGACGGGGCTATTTGATTTCCGGGCCGACTGAGTGATTTGATTCATCGCCAAATATTTGCAAACAGGTAATTAAAAGATCAGTCTTTATCAAGAAGGCACGAAGAGCGACAAAAAAATCGATTTCACCTTGTAGGCTCCCCGACTTCGTGCCTTGATACACACTTCATGATGTTTTTTCATTTTCTTGGTTGGATTACCAAGCTCATCTGGATATTTATTAAGTCTTAATGCAAATCAAATCCTTAAGTTATCGCTTGTTTTTTTCTGCAGGTTTAGTGCTTGCCGCTTTCTTTGCGTTGGTTTCGGTAGTGCTTGAACAGGGCTTTCGGGAAAGTGCCGAACAGGCTTTACAAGAAAAGTTACAGGTTTATGTGTATTCTCTATTATCGGTTGCCGAACTCAAAGACACAGGTGATTTGAGCATGCCGGTTAGTTTGCCTGAACCACAATTTGCTACACCTGGTTCCGGTCTATATAGTTTTATACATCTTTCAAAAAAGAAGTTGCTTTGGCGATCTCCCTCAGCCATTGGCCTCCAGGTTACACTGCCTCCGGAATTACCCCCCGGTAATTTTGCGTTTTTATTGACCGAACAAGGTCGTTATGCCTTGCATTATGCGGTCATCTGGAAAAATGCTGCAGGTGTTGAGCATGAATATATTTTTACCGTGACTGAAGATGCCCAGTTTGTCAGTAACCAGGTTGAACGTTTCAGAAAAACCTTAAGGGGCTGGTTGTTGGCGCTTGGTTTGGTTTTGATATTGATTCAGTTGATTTTGTTACGCTGGAGCTTAAAACCTTTACGGATTATCGTTAAAGATCTCACGGCAATAGAGCAAGGGGATAAAACCCATCTAGATGGTAACTATGCAACCGAACTTAAAGGTTTGGCAGGTAATCTTAACGCCTTTATTAACAGTGAGCGTGCGCATCTTGAACGTTATCGCAATGCGTTGGCTGATTTAGCCCACAGTCTGAAAACACCCTTGTCAATATTACGTGGTTACGCCGAATCGTTCAGTGCAAACAATGAGTCGGTAAAAGAACAGATTCTCCGCATGGACGAAATCATAGAGTATCAATTACAGCGTGCTGCGGCCAAAGGCCAGCATAAATCGACCCGAACATTGGATTTAACTCAGGTTATAAATAAAATAAGTGTCTCACTAAATAAAGTTTATTTTAATAAAAGTATAACGTTCGATTTGCTTATGCCTGTACAAAGCCTTATTTATTATGAAGACGGTGATCTGTATGAAATTGCGGGTAATCTTATGGATAATGCCTGCAAGTGGTGTCAGGATACGGTAAAAATCACTATTACCCTGAAGGCGCGCAAAGGTAGGAGAGAATATGCGGTCTTGCTGCAAGTTGAAGATGATGGCCCTGGCATTCCTCCGGGTAAACTGGCTGAAATTTTAAAAAGAGGTGTTCGGGCGGACGAAAATATTCACGGTCACGGTATAGGTATGGCTGTCGTTTATGAGTTGGTCGGGTTGTTGGGCGGCGTTTTGGAGGGTAAAAAGAGTGATACCTTGGGCGGTATGAGATGGGATGTTTATTTGCCGTAAAAATAATAGGACGTTATAACGAGAATTCAAAAGTATATGTCTATAAAAAACTTCCCCTAAATTCATTTGAGGGATTGTATTTATTCGCAGCTACAAGTATTAAACTTTTTTATTCACCACGAAATTTTTGCAGCTAACTGTCTCTTTCCTGATTAGGACGCCTGTTTCAGCATGCCCATACCGTTAGGTTTTTTGACTACTTGTAGTTGCGCTTTAAAGCGTTTTTGGACGCCCTCCACATGAGAAATAACACCCACGGTTTTGCCGTGGGTTTGTAAGCCTTCCAGGGTGCTAATAACCGTATAGAGGGTTTCTGCATCCAGGTTGCCAAAGCCTTCATCGAGAAATAACGAATCTACTGACTTACCATTATTGGCTAACTCCGAAAGACCAAGCGCCAATGCCAGGCTCAACACAAAACTTTCACCGCCAGATAAGGTTTTGGGCAATCGATGCATATTACCTTGATAGGTATCTTCAATTTCAAGCGCCAAGCCCTGCTCGCTGGGCATCTGTCTCAAATAATAACGACCGCTTACTTTTTCCAGTACGGCATTGGTTTGGGTTAATAATTGATCGGCGACCCGTTTTTGAACACGTCGACGAAAATCCATGCCACTTTCTTCCGCTATTTGGACTGCCTCGGCGTGACATAGTCTTGCAATTTCCTGCTGTTCCTGTAATTGCGCCAGAATGATATCGGCTTTTTGTTGAAACTGTTTTTGCTCTTTCAGGATTTGATCTAAACGCTGTGTCTCCAAATCGGCTATCGTGATTTTCTCGCTAACATTCTTCAATTCGGTTTCCAGTTGAGCTAGCGTTAATTGAGTAGAAATGCTGGCGCTTTGCGCTTCCAGGTCGAGCCGGATTTTGTCCAGTGTCAGTACTTTCGTATCAATATCCTGTTGCAGTGCTGCCAGATGTAATTCCAGCTCCGGCTGATGTTCGAGTTGTTCAAGTACTTGGGTTAACCTTTGTAAGGTGGCAAATGAAGTTCCCTGTATTTTGTTTTGCAAAGTCTGTTCTAATGCTGCGACTTCAGCTTTTTGCCGGTTAATGAGTTGTTCCTTGTTAGCTATTAATTTTTGTTTTTCAATTAACGCCAAATGCAGGCCAATGACTTCTTCATTTTGTAATTGCAGGTTATAACGCTCTATATTTTCAGTACATGCCGCAATTTCAAGACGGCAATGCTCTACTTTTACCGTTAATGTTTCCAGTTCTTCGGTTAAGTTTTTTTGACGGAAAGCATAACTTTGGTAATCCTGACGACGAGCGTTAAGTCTGTCATATAAAGCATCTTCCTTGCCTTTTGCGGGCATTTTTTCACCCAGCAAAGTTAATTGTGCAGTGACTTGCGCTGCCAATTGTTGCTCTTCCTGCTGGCAAGCAATCAAGGCAGCCGTGTAATCGATTTCTTCTTTTGGACGCTCCTGCCATTCGGCATCCAATTGCTGGGCACTTAACTGTAAGCGTTTAACCGTCGCTTCGCTCTTTTCTATCAGGGCTTTTAATTGTTCGATACTGCTTTGCTTGTTTTTATAGTCGGCAACTACGGTGGCAATGGTTTTTAACGTTTTTATTTCATTGTCCAAAAGCTGCGTCATCAAGTGTAATTTTTTGATTTTTAGATCTTCACTTGCTGTGTAAAGCCGGTTACACAATGTTTGCCATTGAGATTTAACCTTCTGCCGCTCGTTTAAATTTGCTTGAGTATTATCAGCCTGTTTTTTTGCGGATTTTATCTGCTGCTCCAGCTTTCCGGCGGCGGCTATCATGGCTTTGAGTTTTGCTTTTTGATCGGTCAAGGCTTGTTGGGAGTTGGCGACTCTGGGAGGGTGATAGGCATAAGGATGCTCGGAGGAGCCACACAGAAAGCAAGGTTCGCCATCGACAAGATGCTGACGATCAGCAGTCATTTTTTTAAGCATGTTTTCACGAAATACCGCCATATCCAGTGTCAGCTTAATGTTTTCTTCCTTGTTGGTTTCGTGTTTTAACGCTTTTAGTTCTGCCTCAAGTGCCTCAATATCAATATCCGGCTGTTCCTTAGAGGAAAAAATGCCGAAAAAACCAAATCCGTTTTGGCTAAGCTTTTGGTGGGTTTTGGCCAGGTTATGCAGTTCGCGAAAATCTTTAACCCGCTCTTGCTGCTCTTGCAGATACTCTTCAAGTTCGGTTAGATTTTTGCCCTGTGCGAGTTCTGTCAAAGCTTGTTCTGCCAGAGGTAACTTAAGGCTTAAGGTACTGATTCGCTTGGTTTCCTGGGCTATGGCAGACTGGTTGTTTTTAAGCGATTCGCTCGTGGTTTTCGTCCATTTAGCGTAGGCCTTTTGTTTTGCCTTTAGCTCGGTCAGTTCGGCCCAGATTTTTTTTAGGCGCCCCGTTTCAGGAAAACTTGTCAGTAAACTCTCGTCAGCGCCATGTTCAGTTAACCAAGTGGAAACCGAAGTTAGAGTGGAGGATTTTTGATCAATTTGTTGACTTAGCGATTGCCATAAATCTGATTCAGACTGACTTTGCGCAGTTAATTGCCCTATTTGGGCTCTTAAATTGCTTAGCGTATTGTTTTGAGCGGTAAGTGATTTATTACTCAATCCGGCGGGTGCAGATTGGTCTGGACCTATGCGTTCTTTAATTTGCTTAACTTCTATCTGAAAGTCACTCAGCGTTATTTTGTCTTGTTCAAGCTGGTTATTTTTTTCCTTAAGTGCCTGTACATCAGCATTAAATTGCAACGCGTCCTGAGCTGTTGCCAGTTGAGCCAGGTTGTCTTGCTCGGTTTCGGCCTGAGTCTTGATCTTTTGCAGATTTTTTTCCTGTTCGGCAAGTTGCGTTTCCAGAATCAGGGTATTTTGCAAGGCGACTTGCTGTTGCTTCAGGTAGCTTTGTTCCTCACGCAACTCGGTGGTTTGGTCGATAAAATCAATCAAATCATGCTCGCAGGCCTCCAGTTTAAGCGGATCCAATGTTGGAATAACCGCCAAATCCTGATTTAAATAATCCAGACGTTGCTGCGCATTATCAGCTTTTTCAATGATTTCATTTTTATAGTCGGTATAAATATCGGCGCTGATGATTTTTTCCAAAATATCCATGCGCTCATTGTCCAGAGCGTTTAAGAATGCCGCGAAATCGCCTTGAGCCAACAAGATTGAACGGGTGAAGTTACGAAAATTCATCCCGGTAATGTCAGTAATCCGTGCACAGACCTGTTGCGAAGTGGTGGCCAGTACTTCATTGTCACTCAAGCGAGTTAATTTCATTTCAGGAGACGTAAATTCAGCCTCCGGTTTCATGTCCTGACGTTGTAAATACCAGCTGGAGCGATATTTTTCCTTGTCCAAAGCAAACTCGACTTCAGAATAACACTCAGTCGTGTGCTGGGTCATTACATGTCGGCTAGGTCGATCAAAGCGAAAAGTTTCGCCATATAAGCCCAGTGTAATCGCATCTAAAATGCTGGATTTTCCGGCGCCGTTAGGCCCGGTGATAGCAAAAACACCGGTATCGGAAAAAGGCGGGCGTTCAAAATCAATCCGACTCTCGCCTTCAAGTGAGTTGATGTTTTTGAAAGTTATATTAAGAATCTTCATAAGATAATGTTGTTATGCTTGTGCCTGAAAGCGGTGTGTGAATTGGGGCTGTCTCGGACAGTTTCCGGGTACGCACTTTATAATTTGCTTACATAGTACACGATGGAGCGGATTGAGAAAACAGCGTACACCGAAGTCACCTTACACCGACCCTAAACTGCAGATATTTATCGGTAGTTTTAAGAGTTTGGTATATTTAGGGAGTATGTTACTTTAGGCTTGAGTATTAAGCTGTGCAGATACCGAGGCGCTGGCAGTTTTGGCTCACTTTCCATCAATGAAAATAACACTTTTGAAAGACAAAATATTAATTTTAAGGTATCCCATTTATGAAAAATATCGCGTTAATTCCTGTTCTTTTATTATCTTTAACTTCTGTCAATGCCCTGGCTGAGGGGTATACTTGTAACGACTTGACCTTGGGAACAATTACACCGTTAGTAGCCGATCCAAAATGCAGTATCCTGCAAGAAAAAGCCGCACATTTTCCTGATGTAACTTTTTTAAAAGCTCTCGGCGTTCCTGCCGATCAATCCTGCTTCACCGGAAAAATAACTGCTATGCTGGGCAAAACTCCTGTCACCGGCACGTCTTATTCGGGTTTGACATTGAATGAAGTTAATAGCAATCCATCTCAGTCGTCGTTTTTGACGGCGGCAACCGTTATCAAGCTTAATGCTGGTTCGCTTGAGCTGGGTCGTGTTTATACCAAGGATGTGGTTTTTACCTTTGAAGGAAAAGAGCTATTAACGATGGTTGGTGGCAGTAAAACGTTCAATGGAGGATATGGAAATCTGGTCATTACAGGCAATGCGCTTGCTGAACCAACTCGGTTTACGGGCAAGCTTTGCACTGAAAACTAATATTAAGCAGGAATGCCGAGGAAAAAAGCTTAAAAATTTCTAGTGTCCTCGGCATCTTTGTCATTTTGTTTTTTCCAGAGGTAAAATAAAACATCTGCTAAAATGGCATTAAGGAGGAAACTTAATGCTGAAAAAATTTCTACGCTGGCTGTTAACCTTAATTTATAAGGTTGAGATAAAAGGCCTCGACAACTACCAAAAGGCTGGTAAACGTGTACTGATTATTTCCAATCACACGTCCTTTCTCGATCCGTTATTGTTAGGTGTTTTTTTACCCGATGATGTTACCTTTGCGATTAATACC
>CAIKYI010000327.1 GCA_903831545.1 uncultured Methylobacter sp.
ATATCTATGCCTTGTTTCCGGTGTTGTTTGACATGCGCAAGCGCAAGGGCGGTAATCTTTCCGGCGGTCAACAACAACAATTGGCGATTGCTCGCGCCCTGGTCACCAACCCCAAAGTTTTATTGCTGGATGAGCCGACTGAAGGCATTCAGCCCTCTATCATTAAAGATATTGCCAAAGTTTTAAATGAAATCAGAAAAATGCGCGAGATTACGATTATCGTCTCTGAGCAGGTGTTGAGTTTTACCATGGAAGTGGCCGATCGTATTATTGTGATGGATAAAGGCAAGATTATTCACGAAGAGAAGCGCCGTGAAGTGGATGCGGCAAAGATTAAGGCTTATTTGTCTGTTTAAGCTGAACATTATTTTCATCGACTAAAGGCAGTAAAGACACAAAATTAGTTGCATCGGCTAAAGTAGCTGGTGTTAGATGAATACGTTTTATGCTGTGCGTGGTTACCGTTAGAGTGTGTTAAAATCGTCTGCGTTGCACAAAGCTTCGGAGATGGAAAATGACTGATGATGAATTAAAGGCGTTAGTGGCAAGTCTCGCTGTTTCTCAAGACCGTACTGATGAACAAATGAGGCGTACTGATGAGCAAATGAAACGAACCGATGAGCAAATGAAACGCACTGATGAAAAGTTGGAGCGACTCGGCATTACCTTGGGCAGTGTAACCAATAACCAGGGCGAAGTTGCTGAAGAATTTTTCTTTAACAGTTTAGCCAATGACACCCATTTAGGTAATATCCACTTTGATGACATTGAGAAAAACAGTCACAAGCGACGCGGCAAAACTGAAGAAGAATATGACATTATTATGACCAATGGTAATGTCGTTGGTATTGTAGAGGTCAAATATAAAGCGCATACCAATGATTTGGATAAATTGGACCGGAAAATGCGCAATTTCAAACAATTATTTCCCTGGTTTAAAGACTACAAACAATATGGCGCTATTGCCTCATTTCATATTAATGACGAGGCCAAAAAAGAGGCCTTAACTCGAGGCTATTTTGTGCTGCAACGCAGCGGTAATCTGATTCATACCGAATTTAGCAAGGATTTGACGGTTTTATAGAGCACTAAAAAACTCTCTTCGTATTACCCACCATAAAGCTTTACCCTACTTGTATCAGATTCATTAAGGATGTAGGCATTAATTCCAGTGGAACTGACTATTCAGTCAAAGAGGGGCGCAAAGCCAGCAGTGTTGGTAATTAAACAAATGTAAACAATAAAATAGGCTGTTGCCAGAAAACTTACATAAAATCGAGTGTAAGTTTTCTGTGTATTTGTTATTTAGCCTGGTGATTTATAATCAAGCTTATGAGTCCGGCATTGCTGCCAGACGGTTCTCCAGTTCGGCGTTGACCAGGCTATCGTAATGACGTTGCAGGACTGAGTCGGTAGGGCGCGGGAAAAGCGCAGATTCTATTTCATTTTGCAGATAGTTAAGAAAGTTGTCCTTATCAACAGGATCTTCCAAACCTATGTCCAGGCTGGCATCACAAGCGATGGCAGCTTGTTGGTGGGGTTTCCGGGTGAACAGCAGGTTATTTTCCCAAAGTAAATAAGCCGATACAGCAATTAAAAACAGCAAAGTAACTTCAAACATATCAAACACCTTAAAATAAATTTAAAACACCAAGTTCGCACATCCAATGGATATTTGGAACTCGGACTCAATTAAATATTAGCAATTAAAGTGCCAGCGGAATAACCTTGCGGAAAGTTAAATTGATGCGTCCTTCTGTCACAGATTGATCAATTGGAAGGCTGTGTAGCCAATGCTGTTGAAATGCCGGCTGCATAATTAATAAGGTGCCGCTGCGTAATAAAATCTGTCCGTTTGCTGATGATTGTTTATGCCTGAACTGAAATTGACGTTCTGTGCCGAACGTTAATGAGGCAATAAATGGTTGCTCACCCAGTTCGGGTTCATTATCAGAGTGCCAACCCACATAATCGTTGCCATTTCGATACAAATTAACTAATACCGAATTAAACAGGAAGTTTAAGTGCATTTCGACGTGTGATCTGATTTCGGACAACATAGGTGTCCAGGGGCGGGTTTGTAAGAGATTATTGCTATAGCTGTAACGTATCCCCGGATCAGCGTGCCAAGTCTGCTGTCGTGGCAGGATAAATTGCCGCCCTGCCACGTTATAGCGGTTGTCGGGCCATTGATGTTCATGAAGCAAATGCCGAAAAATACGATCGCCTTCATCGGCATTATAAAAGCCGTCAAGAACCTCAAGTTCGGGAATCAGCGTCATTTGTCCTAAACCCAGAAAGTGGCTGATATATGATCGGTTTTGGTTAGGTCTTTACGATAACAAGCAAAGAGGACAGGGCTTACTTTGGGAGCGTCAGAGGTTCTTGACTCCAAGCTGCTGGTGACCTCGATCTTCATCTTACAAGCTCAATAAATCGATCCACTTGCTCAGCTTCGGTCGCAAAACTGGTTACCAGGCGAACCAATACTTCGTGTTCAGCTAACAGACCAGGTTTTGCACGGGGCGGATTCCACTGATAAAAAACAGCGCCTTTCTTCTGTAGATTATCTGCTTGCGTTTTATCCAGAATGGCAAAGACCTCATTGGCTTCTGTGTGCCAGGCTAGTCGTGCACTAGTCGAGTTAATGATGCCATTTTGCAGACGCTCAGCCATGGCATTGGCATAACGCGCCAGGTGCAACCAAAGTTCATCGTGTAAATAAGCATCAAATTGACCCGCGATAAAGCTGCTTTTTGAAAGTAGCTGCGCGGCTCGTTTGCGGATAAAAGGTAAATCTTTGGCCAAGTCAGGATTCATAAATACCAGGGCTTCAGCACACCAGCAACCGTTTTTGGTAGCACCGAATGAGACAATATCCACGCCCAGTTTCCAGGTCATTTCTGCCGGTGTTAGTTTCAATGCAGCTACCGCATTTGCAAATC
>CAIKYI010000328.1 GCA_903831545.1 uncultured Methylobacter sp.
GCACGATACGCCCCACGGCCATTAAATTATTGGCGGTAAAGGCAATATAAACACGGTAGCCGGTGGCCTCGTACAAGGTGGCGGCGGTAGCAAAACCCTCTGCAATTAATACCTTTTCAGTTTTTGCGCCCAGCCAGCCAAACAGCCCAGCCATAGCGCCACCCGGTAACATATCCTTATCTCTGTCCAGTTCACTATGCTTTTCAGGGAAGATGCTTTGTAGGCTTCTGAGTTCGCCAGTTGGGTTATACAAAGGAACCAACAAACAATTTTCAATGTTTATTTTTTGATACTGTCCAGCATCGTTGGCAATACTTCGCGGCCATGTGCCAACTCTGGCATGGTGTGGCATGATTTGCTTACGGATTAAGTAAGGATGATTTTCTGTGGCGGGTTCGGATGCTTGCCAAAGCTGTTTGGCTTTAACAGCGGCCTTATCATATTTGGATTGTTGCTTGCGTTCGCGGTGGAGCTGCTCACGCTGGACATGTTCACGATCTGCGACACTGACCGGCTCATATGAAGGACGATTAACAAAATAACTCTGGTTCTCGCCAGTTTTATAATTCCAGACAATACCGCCTTGACGATCTGAAAACACCTTAATACGACCGTCATTTTTTCCTTTAGGGTCATTGGACAGGTTCGCGGTGTGGAAGTTCCCATCATAGGGAACGTGTTTATAGTCAATACCTACGCCAATACAGGCGACACGGCAAGCTTCTTCGATAGAATTCATAAAAATACATCCTTGCCAGGGATGCAAACCGCTTAGCCTTGAGTTATAATAACCCTGCGTTGGTGGCAAGCGGATTGCACAAAACCCCGGCTTTATAATTAAAGTTCGGGGTTTTTTTGTGCCTGTTGTTTGGCGTGGGCTAAGTGATAAGCATCAATAACGGCGGTTATGTCGTCCAGGTCGCTCAAAGCTGAATTAATGGCCCAGTAAATCTGCTCCCTATCTATTTCGTTGGTTACATCATGGACAACAATACCCGCTACCAGCTTCAAGACTGCACAAGCTTTAAGCAAGCTAGTATCTATTGAGCTGGTCATATCCTCAATTTCAGAAGCATCATAGCCAGGCATAAGCCTATGGTTCAAAGATACACCGCTCATAACGAACCCCCAACAATAGCAATAACCTGTTGTTCGACCTGGTAAAGGTCGTCATCATTCCATTTAGGAATATGCCGGATATGTAATATTTCATGCAGCAACCTGAATGCCTCGCAATCAAGCTGAACAACTTCACCCAATGAATGATTAAAAGGCTTTCCGATCCGATAGGCACTGATAAACGCATCAGCCAGGTATTGCCCCGAATGCCCGCCATCAGTCACGCGCTTAAGCAGTAAGTCGACTTCAAGCGGCATCGGTACAAGGCCGCGTTCCCGGTTCTGCTTGGTTATGATTTCAGCAAGAGTTGAACAGTTAGCTATTTTGGTTTGATATTGCCCGGCTTGAACGCTTGCCATATCTTTCAGGTTAATAG
This sequence comes from uncultured Methylobacter sp., assembly GCA_903831545.1. Taxonomy (GTDB): domain Bacteria; phylum Pseudomonadota; class Gammaproteobacteria; order Methylococcales; family Methylomonadaceae; genus Methylobacter_A. The sequence goes on from CAIKYI010000328.1 coordinate 1,496, forward strand.
CATCGACGTTGACTTTTAACGCTTGGGCCATGCCTGCCAGCAATGCACAATCAGCCTGTAATATAGCCAGGTCGGAAAGTTCGACACTGCTATAAGCTTTTTTATAGCTATCTTCCAGATTTACAAAGGCCCGGTGTAAATCGTTAATGGTTTTTGGTTGGTTTTGCTCTGAATGTTGAGCGGATTTATTTTGTGACATGGCGATTCCTTGTAGAAGAGAATAAACCGCCGCCCATTGGTCTCAGTCGTTGGGCGGTGGAGTGTATCAAGTTGAGACTACCGGCAAGGCCCGGCCAGCCGTTTAACGGGCTGCTCAATACACCCCACCATAATGAGAAGTAAACGGAACTATCCCGTATTACTTTTTGGAGGGTATAAAAAAACCACTGATTAAAGTGGCCTGTTGTGGCCTTACGCGGGGTCTCAATCCCGACTTTCGTTTGTTGCGAAAGCGGAGCAAGGATAAACGCCATAATGGGAACTGTCAAACTTGCTCGCATTACCCAGCACTCCCTAGCATTGTAATCAAGGCGCGTATGTCCTCGACTTTCCATGCAGTTGTGCGTTCCCCTAGTTTTACCGGGCGTGGATATTTTCCAGACTTCACGCCATTTAAGAACGATGTACGGCCAATGGGAAGTAATGCGGGGGTGTTGGTTTTCTTGTTGCCGACAATCTGCCAGATTCGTAAAAATCCAGCTTCGGGCAGTTGCTGGCGTTGAGGGGGTATTGCATTTTCTGGTTTTAACGCTTTGTTGCTTATTGATACCATGTTGCACTCCTATGGTGCTTGTTGTACATGGTTAACTATTATTCACACATTTTGATAAAAAGAAATGTGACTCCATACAAGTGTTTTTTTTAAATGTAACCATTTATTAAACATTTGTATGATACTTGCATACATTAATAGATAACCTTTTCTGTAACTATTTGATTTATTTCAAAAGACAACCGGTCTTTTTAGTCCTGTTGTCTAGCCATTTTTAGACCGCACTCATTGCAGCTGATTTACAAATCAGCACCAGCACTTTCAATATTTGAAATAATGTCATCCACCAAAGTTTTAATATTTTTTAAATTTAAAATATTCTCCAAAATTGCTGCGTCATTAGCGTTAACCAAAGCCAAGCCGGTTAATAAGTTGCGCATTTGTGAAAGTCGGTGCTGTTCACTTTCAAGTGAATATTTGGCATTGTCTAACGAGTATTCGCCATTATTGATGCTGCAAATTGCATAAGATGTTTTGTTTTCTGAGAAGTTGATAACGCCGGATAAGCAATCAAAAAGCCGCTTCAATAGGATTTGCTGTTGTTCAGCTTGACGGCTTATTAAAGCTCCAACAAATCTCAACTGTTTTGCTTCTTGGTTGACTTTGCCTAACTGTGGATGTAAATCATTTATGAGTTCAATTAACTGACTCTCACCAGGTGCACTGGCCAAATTACCAGCCCAAATAAAATCATCGATTCGACTAAGCAATAAACGTGTGGCTTCGATTTCTTCAAGCAACAAACTAAATGTTTGTGATAATTCTTTTAAATTAATTGTGTCCATAATTCCTCTTATGGGTTTGGCCTATGCGGGATTGCATAGATTCAGGAGACACGTTAACGCATTGTTTTAATTAAAAAAATAGTGTGAGTTATGTGAATTTTATAGTGTGAGTTGCTCACATTATTTAATAGTTGATTTTATTGGGGGCATAAAAAAACCCATGATTAAATGGGTTTGATGCTCACATGTAAACTCACTTGAATTAGCAATTTTTAGTGCGGCCTTGTTTACTTTTTGGAAATACTGGGTTTAGTCTCCACCAATCATCAAATCCAGCAACTTGAAAACCAGTAACGACAATTAATTCTTTTTTTATCGCATCTTTGCGCATACTTAGTAATTTTGGGTTATCTTTCACAAGCTTTATTGCGATTATATCTCGTTGTTCATAGTGGCCAGTTCTGGGACGTATCACGCCCTCATCACTCAAGTTTTCGTTTCTTGGTGTGGGATTTTGTAGGCGCTTTAAATCTTCTTCCAGCACAACCAAGGTGCAATCTTTAATTGTTGGCTGCTCTTTTTTATCGCAGTGTTGTAAATTAAAACGGTGCCGTTCAATAGGGCGGCCCGTTTCATCATCAAATATAATTTTATGCTTAATCTCTAACTCTGCATCATCGCCTTTCGATTCCCAATTTCTAAGACAATTATCAGACAGCCGTAAAAGCCTATGAGATGAGGTCATCTGCTCCCCAGGCTGCACATCGCCACTAAATAAAGCCATAACCTCTGATTGTAGTTGTGTTTGAATAAAATGACTTGTTAATACGTAAATGGGAAGCTCGCCTTTAGCCGCCAAGTATCTAAGATATTCGATAGTACATTTCAACGTATCAGCTATTGTTTGTACCGGGTAGTAATCGCGTTTGAGCAAAGTAACACCTCGTTAAAGTGTAATCGTTACGAAAGGAAGTGGCCGGAAATAGGGTAACGAATCCCACTTTCACCCGCTAAGGCTATCCGGCGAATATATTATAACTAATCGCTTGGATTTTAAGAATGTAACAGTGTGGCTCTACTTCGCTGGCCAGCTGCACTGGCATCAATCAGGTGGAAGTCTTTGAGTGCCAACCGCCATTGGTAGTGGCAACTGATTACGATCTGACCAGGTGCATTGGCCATGATCCGGATGAAGTCGTTGACCAGGTGCATTGGCCATGATCCGGATGAAGTCTTTGACCAGGTGCATTGGCCATGATCCGGATGAAGTCTTTGACCAGCTGCACTGGCATCAATCAGGTGGAAGTCTTTGAGTGCCAACCGCCATTGGTAGTGGCAACTGATTACGATCTGACCAGGTGCATTGGCATCGATCCGGATGAAGTTGTTGACCGGCTGCACTGGCCATGATCCGGATGAAGTCGTTGACCGGCTGCACTGGCCATGATCCGGATGAAGTTGTTGACCGGCTGCACTGGCCATGATCCGGATGAAGTTGTTGACCGGCTGCACTGGCCATGATCCGGATGAAGTTGTTGA
>CAIKYI010000329.1 GCA_903831545.1 uncultured Methylobacter sp.
AGATCGCCCCGTTTCCGGCAAGATAATCGCAGAAGGCACGGCGGTAACGGTTTTACACCAGTAGCGTCAGTAAGCTGGCTGCGGCATAGAAAATACAAGGTTTGCACTCCATGACAGTTGGATCCCGGTAATCTCCTGCCGGGATGACGAACCTTTAAGATAACTATGCACTTAGAGAAATTCGACAATATGAACGGTAAATTCTGTTAGAGAAAGAAACATAACTATCTGGATTAAAGCTAACCGTCAAGCTCAGAAAAATTTGCATCACTACAACTTAAAGATACTGTGAAACTGATTTTTATAGACTCGCCACTTAAAGCGATTTGCTGCCAGTTGGCTCTACTTTCTGCAGAACAAATCAAATCAATAACTGACTCCATTAATCTCAATTAAAGGATATAGCCATTGATTTTGATCGCATTGATTTAGGGATCTGGAAAAAATAAGGGAGTAACACGCCGACACGAGTCCGGAAAATAATTTCAAAAATATTCGGCTCTGAGGCAGCTATACCGCACCACTTAAATATTGGTGGGTAGCGAATAATAAAACCACAACACAGGAGAAGTCATCATGACAAAGAAAGCATTATTGGTTGGAATTAATGATTATGCACCCGTTGGTGCAGGAGGGCCGGACTTGCGCGGCTGCGTTAACGATGTCCGCGACATGGCGAATACCTTAAGCGCCCTCGGCATTGTGCCTGCAACCCCAAGCACTATGCAAATCCTCACCGATGCCAGGGCAACAAAGACGGCCATTATCAGGGGTTTTAAATGGTTAATTACCGGAGCAAAGAAAGGTGATGTACTGGTCTTCCATTATTCGGGGCATGGCTCACAAGTGGCGGACGTTAGCGGAGATGAATTAGACAGGAAGGATGAAACAATTTGCCCCCACGACTACGCAACTGCGGGCATGATCAAGGATGACGATTTTCGTGCCATGCTTACAGGTCTGCCGGCGGGAGTGAATCTGGATATCATCCTCGATTCCTGTCATTCCGGAACCGGTACGAGGGAATTAGTCACTATGGCAACCGCTCCGGCTACGCTGTCAGTTGCTTATCGCTATATTGAGCCGCCCATTGATTGGGGGTTCTTTATCGACGCCAATCCTTCACTTCCAGTACGTGGACTGCTCATGCCCGGAGGAACAGGAGCTACAAGGGATGCGGTTGCTGTACCGGGGTTGAACCACGTACTGTGGGCGGGCTGCCGTGACAATCAGACCTCTGCCGAAACTCTTATCGGCGGCGTATACAGAGGCGTGTTCACTTATAACTTCTGCAAGGTATTAAGAGGTGCGGGGGTAACCATCACCCGTCGTCGTCTTGATGCCCAGATCACTGTAAACGTGAAAGGTTATGGCCAAACCCCGCAAGTGGAAGGCACGATCGCCTCTCTTTCGGAAAAAGTATTTACCTGAGGCCAACGTTGTAAGTCAGACATCAGTCTTATCCTTGTCCGACATATTGGTATTACAGGAAAAAACCAAGGCCAGCCTAATGAACAGGTCGCTGTTGATATTTGACTTTGGTAATGTCGGGCATAAGCGGCATGCCCTATCTGAAAGACTTGGCATTTTATCCACTAAACGGTCTCGGCGTGAACAATAACACCGAGACCTTGGGCTACTTAACCAATTAAGGATCATACTCAATGTACATAGAAATTGAAGAGCTGAAAAAAAACTATCCAAAGACCATGAGCATGGAAGACCATGCCGCAACTCTGAGAAAGGATGAACCTACTATCGTATTGCGAAACTACAATGAACCCACCACTGCGCCCTACCTTTCCACAGGTATCAAAGTCTTCGACTTCGCTAAACATTCTCGTCCTGCCAACGATATTGCCAATGCCTACGGAACCAGACCTAATGTTCCAGGGGCAAATGTTGTCAACGCCATCGTTGCCGCCTTGGGTCCTGGCGGTTACGCGCTTCATATCTCTGATGGCAGCTATACCGGTTATTCAATCTGGGAGTTAAACGAGTTTATGAAAAACTTTGATAGCACCAACCTTAGGGTTTGGGTTGCAGAAACTTTCGATTGTGATGACTTTGCTCAAGTGCTTCAAGGAGCGGTAAACAGTTTCTTTCCCGGCATAGCCTTTGGAACCATTTGGTATGGACCAAAAGATAATTCGTGGGGACATGCTGTGAACATTTTTTATTCCTATACTGATAACAAAGTCTATCTGATTGAACCACAAAACGATAATTTCTACCTGTTCGATAAGACCCAATGGAATGCCTGGGTAGCAATGCTCTAATACCAACAAGACGCAGTGTCCTGTAAATAGATCGGGCAACAGCCTTATCGTTGCCCGACATTACTGTAATGGATAAATTAACAAAAATCGGCAAAATGCCCATTAGAATTTTATGTCACGCATAATCGGCATGCCGGATACTATTAAAATAAATCCATTACTAAACAGTTACATAAAATCCTGAAGATCAACAAAAAATACCCTCATTTCTCTTTAAAAGTCACTAACACAGTTAGTGTACTCGCAAAAAAAAGGCCGGAGAATATCCGGCCTTTTTTATTAGGTTACTGAGTGCTTATTTCAACAAACCCTGCAACAAGCCATTCAATTTATGAACAAAAGCCGCTGGATCATCCAAATGTCCGCCTTCACTCAGAATAGCCTGATCAAACAGGATATGAGTCAAATCGGCAAAACGATTGTCATCCTGCTCTTCTTTCATACGAACCACTAAAGGATGGGTCGGGTTAAGCTCGAAGATAGGTTTTTTACCCATTCCCATGCCCATACTTTGGCCGGCATCCTTCATAATTCTTTCCATGTTCAGGCTCATGCCATAGACGTCGGCAACCAGACAGGCAGGCGATTCGGTCAAACGATGACTTAAACGGACTTCGCTGACCTTATCGGCCAACACATCTTTGATCTGTTTCAGAATTGCTTCAAAATCCTTGTTCACTTCTTCCTGGGCTTCCTTGTCTTCTTCGGCATCCAAAACACCCAGATCCAAATCACCTTTGGCAACTGACTGCAAATGTTTACCATCAAATTCGTCCAGATTAGACACCAGCCATTCATCAATACGATCTGATAACAAAATGACTTCTATGCCTTTTTTGCGGAAGATCTCCAAATGCGGGCTGTTTTTTGCCGCCGAGAAACTGTCTGCAGTGACAT
>CAIKYI010000330.1 GCA_903831545.1 uncultured Methylobacter sp.
GCCTAAGCAGCATCATTATTTTTAAGTGGCTGGTAGTTCAGCCAGACTGGGGCTTGGCGTTCCGAGGGTTGCAAAAAAAATGGCAGCCTACATGACAATAATTAATTATTTTAAAGTACATCATGTCTACAAATAACGTCATCAACTTTGGATGGAATGCTGAGGTGCCATAATCTTGTGGCTATATTGCACCTTTTATTGGTTGACTATGCACGCAGTGTATTGATTGATGACGGTAAATTAATCATCACTACCCCTTATCATGGCTATTTAAAAAACCTGGCCTTATCTGTTTTTGATAAATGGGATGATCATCATACTGCGCACTGAGAAGGTGGTCATATCAAGTTTTGGAGTATAAAAACGCTAACTACCTTATTGGAGAGCCATGGTTTTAAGGTAATAAAAGCTACCGGCGTGGGCAGGATACCTTATTTTTGGAAAAGCATGGTGTTGGTTGCTGTCAAGTTGGCTGAGTAGCCAGGGTGGGCATCGCCCACCTTTTGGGCTTGGTGCCCACCCTACCTCAATTAACATTTGCTGGTAGTGCGTTTTCAACCCGTCTTTGCCTTGCGCCCTGCCATGCTATAATTTTAACTGTCAAACAAATAAAAAATGAAGCGCAGGGGGAATAATGCCGACCATATCTGTTTTTTATGGTATCCAAATAATGATGTATTTCTACGATAATGGAAAACACAACATGCCACATATCCATGCCGAATATTAAGATGATGAAGCGGTATTTTCAATTTTGGATGGTGAGGTTATTTCAGGTAGTTTGCCACGTAAACAGACTCGCTTGGTACAGGCATGGATTGAGCTCTATCAAGAGTCTTTAATGATTGATTGGAAACTGGCAGTATCAGGTCAAGAACCACTTCGCATTGAGCCTTTAAGATAATCAGAGATAGTTATGAAATTGATTAATGTTGTACCTAAAGATAATTATATCCTACGCATTTTTTTGGATGATGACTCAATAATTGATTTTGATGTTAAAGCTGAGCTTGAAAGGATTCCTTGCTATAAGAGACTTTATGATCATACATTTTTTAAAACAGTAGGTTTTAAAAACAAGCGAATTTATTGGAATGATCAATATGATTTCCATTTAGACCAAATTTTGGAACGTGGAAAACTGGTTTCATAACCAAATCTCTAGGTTTCGCAAGAACAATGTGAAGCGTATTAATTGGGTTGGGTGAGCATCGCCCACTTTTTGGGCTTTTTGGTGGGCGGTGCCCACCCTACCTCAATTAACATTTGCTGGTAGCTCTGGCCAAACAGGGGCTTGGCGCACACGTGAGTGGTACTTTTTCCAACTCATAAATTACTCCGGTCTCATTGTCGAATTGCCATAATAAAGCCAACAGATCCTAAATTTTTTAACTATGACAAACAAAACACAAACGGCAGATACTGTTAGCAAATACCGGCTTACTGGTGCCAGCTTTACCCTTAAAAACCGACTTCTTCGTGTTGTATGGGATTTTACCTGTCTGCTGGTGTTCCGTTACACGCCACGTCCCTTACATGTGTGGCGGGTTTTTGTGTTGCGTTGTTTTGGGGCGC
>CAIKYI010000331.1 GCA_903831545.1 uncultured Methylobacter sp.
GCATGCATAACAGTGACAAGCGGGCTTTGAATCGATATTTAAACCGCACCGCAGAGACGACCTTGCTGGGTGTGGATGTGATTGTCTGGCTGATCGATGGTTTATCCTGGCATGAATATGACGAGGTAATCTTTAAAAAGCTGGAACAGGCCGGTTTGCCGGTCATCCTTGCCGCTAACAAGGTTGATAAGGTCGTCGATAAAGAAGCCATTTTAACGTTCTTTAACGAGGCCCAACATCGATTTCCGTTTACGCACCTGGTGCCCATTTCGGCGTTAAAACGAACCAATCTCGATGAATTGGAAAAATTGATCATGGCATTGTTGCCGGAGCGGGATTTTATTTATCCTGAAGATCAGGTTACGGATCGCTCGGAAAGATTTTTAGCTGCTGAAATTGTCAGGGAAAAACTGACCCGGCGTTTGGGTGATGAGTTGCCTTATGCGCTGACTGTTGAGATTGAGCGTTATGAAGAAAAACCAAGTATAACCAAAATATATGCGATTATCTGGGTGGAACGGCTGACCCAAAAGAATATAGTGATTGGCAAGGACGGCGAAATGCTAAAAAAAGTCGGCACCGATGCCAGGATAGATATAGAAAAGCTGATTGGCCAGAAAGTCTATTTGCAGCTTTGGGTAAAAGTTAAAAAAGGCTGGTCAGATAGTGAAAGAGCCTTGCAAAGCCTGGGCTTTAATGACTGAATCCGCAGTTTATTTGCAACCTGCATTTATTTTGCAGCAGCGCAATTATCGCGAAACCAGTTTGATCATTGACGTGTTGACCCGGGATTTCGGGCGAGTTGCCATATTGGCCAAAGGCGTAAGAACGCCAAAATCCAAAACCGCAGGTTTACTGCAACCTTTTATTCCGCTGGTACTTTCTTATGTCGGCAAGGCCGAATTGAAAATATTGACCAATGTTGAACGCAACGCCGGTTTGCAACAGGCTTGCGATGCACATCCCCTTTCGGGTGATACACTTTTGTCTCTCAAGGCGTTAAATGGCCTGGGGTTTTATTGTGGTTTTTACATCAATGAGCTGGTTGCCTGTTTTTTGCACACATCAGATCCTCATCCCGAAGTGTTTAAATATTACCACGACTGTTTACTGTGTCTGACCAACTGCTTCACTATGGAAGCAGCTTTACGGTTGTTTGAACTTAAACTGCTGGAGTGTGCAGGTTATGGTTTGCAGCTCGACTGTGACTGTAATGAACAACCCATCCAGGCCTTAAAAAAATATCACTACATTGCTGGTCATGGCGCGGTTGAGGCGCTGGATGGTCCAGTTTCTGGCAAAACACTGCTGGCCTTAAGTAAAACAGAATTATCTGATCCGCAAGTATTAAGTGAAGCAAAATCTTTGATGAGAAGAGTTATTGAGGTGTATTTACAGGGCAAACCACTTAAAAGTCGAGTGGTTATTAATAAAATCATGGTAAGCACTCATCAATTTAACAATTAGACAGCACACTAAAATGAATAATCCACAAATCCTGTTAGGCGTAAATATTGATCATGTCGCTACCTTAAGGCAAGCCAGAGGCACTGTTTATCCGGAACCCGTTCAGGCTGCATTAATTGCCGAGCAGGCCGGCGCTGACGGAATAACTGCACATTTGCGTGAAGACCGTCGACATATTCAGGATAGAGATATTTATCTGTTAAAAGAAATACTGCACACCCGACTGAATTTTGAAATGGCGGTGACCGATGAAATGGTAGATATGGCAGTTAAAGTACAGCCTTATGCTTGCTGCCTGGTACCTGAAAAACGTGAAGAATTAACCACTGAAGGTGGACTTGATGTAGCAGGAAATCTGCATCGTTTGCAATGGGCTTGCGATAAATTAGGTACAGCCGGCATTGAAGTATCATTGTTTATTGATCCGGATGAAATTCAGATAGATGCGGCCGTAAAAGTCGGGGCGCCGGTAGTTGAGTTACATACAGGCGCTTATGCTGAAGCCGGTAATCGCCACCAGCAAGCGGAAGAATTGGCTCGCATCCGGCAGGCAGCGGCTTATGCGCACAGTGCAGGACTCCAGGTTAATGCCGGGCATGGTTTGAATTTTTATAATGTCGAAGCCGTTTGCTTAATCCCGCAACTGGTGGAGCTTAATATCGGTCATTCGATTATTGCGCAGGCGTTATTTTCAGGCCTGGCTCAGTCGGTTCGAGATTTAAAGCAGATTATGCGTGACGCAAGATTACAGCAACGTGTTTGACTTAAGGTAAACAAGTGGCACTGGAATTTTATCAATTAACTCACGCAGGTGATCGGGAGAATAATCAGGACTTTATGGCGCATCTCATTACTGACAGTTATGCGCTGTTTGTCGTTGCCGATGGTTTGGGTGGACATCACGCCGGAGAAAAAGCGTCCCGATTTTTTTGTGAGGGCTTGTTAAACAGTGCAGACCGGTTTGGGAAGCAGGTGGCCCAGAATCCTGTCGATAGTTTTGAAGCCTGGATCACTGAAGCTGTCAATGAAATGAAAAGGCTGTTTGCGCTTGATCAGTCCGGTGCTGAAGCGCATACCACTTGCGCTATTCTTTATCTGGATGAGCAGCGCGTTATAACTGCGCATTGTGGTGATACACGGATCTACAGAATGACAAATGAGCAGATCCTTTGGCGCACCCGGGATCATTCCATTCCCCAGCAATTATTGAACGAAGGCAAGATTACCGAGCAACAGATGGCCCAACATCCAGAGCAAAATCAGCTAACTCGGAGTATCAATATCCTTAAAAAACAGGATGTGGAAATTAACCTGTATCCTGCCATGCAAACCGGTGAAACTTTTATCTTATGCAGCGATGGTTTTTGGGAATATGTAAAACCAGCCGAGTTGTTGCAATTGGCCGGACTGGCCAGCAGCAAGGTTGAACTGGGCAAGTTGGCGCGTTTGGCGATATTTCGGGCTAAAGGAAATAGTGACAATGTGACCGTGCAGTGGATAAGAAGGCGTTAATTTGGCAGGTTAGCGATGTGCAAGCACTGATTGATGCAGAGAAATAAATGCTGACAAAAGACTTTTGGTTGGCTACAAATTAATTTTCCAGGGGAAAGGTATGACTAAGTCCGTCGAAATTAGCGAATCCGTGCGCCATTATTATGGTCAGGTTTTACAATCCAGCAATGATCTTAAAACCAGTGCCTGTTGCACTATTGACAGCATGCCCGCTCACCTGAAAGTTTTATTGGGGAGTTTGCACCCGGAAGTTCTGGAACGTTTTTATGGTTGCGGTTCGCCTCTCCCGCCCGCTTTATGGGGTAAGACAGTGTTGGATCTGGGTTGTGGTTCGGGACGTGACTGTTATTTGCTATCCAGACTGGTAGGTCCTGAAGGCCTTGTCATTGGCGTTGATATGACGCCCGAACAACTTGAAGTCGCATTGCGTCATCGCGATTGGCATGCGGAGAGTTTTGGTTATGCCAATGTGGAATTTTTACATGGCCATATCGAAAACCTCGCGGCGATTGGCATTGATGACGACAGTATCGACGTGGTGATTTCCAATTGTGTAATCAACCTGTCACCCGACAAACCCAAGGTGCTGGCAGAAATTTTCAGGGTACTCAAACCCGGCGGTGAACTGTATTTTTCAGATGTTTTTGCCGACCGTCGCGTTCCTGTTGCCTTGCAAAAAGATCCGGTTTTATTGGGCGAATGTCTGGGAGGCGCTTTGTATTGGGAGGATTTCCGGCGGGTTTTGCAAGCTCTGGGTTGTCCGGACGTACGCGTTGTCAAACAAAATCCAATCAGTTTAAACGATGCGGAAGTCGTGGCCAAAATTGGCATGATCAACTTTAGCTCAGTCACTGTCAGTGCGTTTAAGCTTCCGCTGGAAGACCGTTGCGAGGATTACGGGCAAGTCGCATATTATCTTGGCACTATTCCCGAACATCTTCACGGTTTCGATCTGGACGATCATCATCATTTTGAAACTGGCCGCCCGTTGCGGGTTTGTGGAAACACCGCCGATATGCTGCAGGACAGTCGCTATGCCGAGCATTTTCAGGTGTTGGGCGACAAGTCACGACATTTCGGTTTGTTCGATTGTACGTCTGGTCCGCAAGGTTCTTCGGCAGAAACGAGTGGCTTGTGTTGTTGAACAGTGCACCAAGCATTTACTGTTGATTTCAAAATCAATTTGAAGAGGCATCAAGTTTGTTAACTATGAGGTTATTTTCGTTTATTTGCGTCTAACAATTATTTTGAAAAATTTCTTATGAACACTGCTATTTTGGAATCAACGTTAATATGCCCGCATTGCGGTTACAGCAAAACTGAGCAAATGCCCACTGACGCCTGCCTGTGGTTTTACCAATGCGAGGGCTGTCATACACTTTTAAAACCCAAACCCGGCGATTGCTGCGTGTTCTGTTCCTATGGCAGCGTCGCTTGTCCGCCTATTCAGTTGCATGGTAAAAATGCCGGTTGTTGTGGCTGACCATGATAAGGAAACAGGCGCTATCGGGTATTCCAGAGAATACTGATGCGTGACACCAAACCACTACTCGCCACCAGTGACTTTCCGGCCATTTTTCGAAAACAGCCGGATATACTGCAAATAAATTTGGGGTATCTTTGCAATCTTAGTTGTGTACATTGCCACGTCAACGCTGGCCCCAAGCGCACAGAAATGATGAGTCAGGCTACGCTGGAGCAGGTTTTGGCCTTTGCACAAGCGGCCAAGGTTCATACTCTTGATTTAACTGGCGGCGCACCGGAAATGCACTCGCATTTTTACATGTTGGTTGAAGCCGCCCGCGGTCTGGGGATTAAGGTCATTGATCGTTGTAATCTGACCATTTTGGAAGATTCGCGTTATCCGGGTTTGGCGGAATTTATGGCGGCACAACAAGTTGAAATCATCGCCTCACTGCCTTGTTATCTTGAAGAAAATGTCGATAAACAGCGCGGTAAAGGCGTGTTTAAAGACAGTTTAAAGGCTTTGCAACGGCTAAATAAACTGGGCTATGGTCAACCGGATAATTCGCTACAACTTAATCTGGTTTTCAATCCGCAAGGTGCCGAGTTGCCGCCAGAGCAAAAAAATCTGGAGCAGGCTTACAAACAGCATTTGCTGGAGCATTATGGCATCGTTTTTAATCGGCTTTATGCCATTGTAAATATGCCTATCCAGCGTTTTGGCAGTGTGCTGCTCAGCCAAGGCCAGTTTGATGCCTATCTTAAACTTCTGCGTGACAATTTTTGCCAAGCCAATCTGGCGCATTTGATGTGTTTGAATACGCTGAGTATTGATTGGCAGGGTTTTGTTTACGATTGCGACTTCAATCAAATGCTGTCCCTACCGTTAGGCGCCATGCCCAAAGCGCAGGTGCATATCACCGATATAAATCTCGAAACCTTGGCTGGCAAAACCATTAACACGGCAGCGCATTGTTACGGTTGCACGGCTGGACAGGGCAGCAGTTGTGGCGGCGCTTTATAACACAGTTTTTTGAGTGACCTTATGAAACCGCAACTCAGTATTATCATTCCGGTTTTAAACGAAGCTGAACAACTTGCCGCCAGACTTCAAACCTTGCAACCCTTGCGGAATGTTTGTCAATTAGTGTTGGTCGATGGCGGTAGCGAAGATGGTAGCGCACAAATCGCCGCACCGCTGGTTGATCAGGTTTTACATAGCCCACGCGGTAGGGCCAGGCAGATGAATTGCGGTGCGGCTTATGCTGAAGCCGAAGTGTTGATGTTTTTACATGTCGATACCTGTTTACCGGTTAATGCCCCGGATGTGATCTTGGCGGCAGTTGCCCTGGGCTATCACTGGGGACGTTTTGATGTCAGCTTTGACGCTCTTCAGCCTATTCTTAAACTGATTGCCTTTATGATGAACTGGCGTTCGAGACTTACCGGAATTGCAACCGGCGATCAGACCCTGTTTGTGACTCGCGAGACTTTTAACAAAGTTGAAGGCTTTCCTGATATTGCATTGATGGAAGATATTGCTGTTAGTGCCCGTCTTAAAAAGATGGGTAGACCTTGCTGTCTGTCAGCAAAGGTCGTTACCTCGGCACGGCGCTGGCAACAGCAGGGCATTATCAAAACCATTCTGTTGATGTGGTGGCTGCGACTAAGTTATTTTTTTGGTGTTGATCCAAACGTATTGCTTGGTCAATATTATCGAAAACCTTAATTATTATCCATGACCACACTTTTCCCTGACAGTGTTTTGCTGGTTTTTTGTAAAGCGCCTATAGATGGTCAAGTTAAAACCCGGCTGCAACCTGCTTTAACTGCAAGCGAAGCTACATTAGCGCATCGGCAACTGACAAGATTAACCTTGGCGCGAGCTTTTCAGAAACCGTTGTGTGAAGTTCAGTTATATTGCTCGCCTGATACCAGTCATGTTTTTTTCGGGGAATGTGCCGAGGATTATCCGCTGACCTTGTTCACGCAACGTGGCGACGATCTGGGAGAGAGGATGCTTAATGCGCTGAGCGATGCACTGGCACGGCATCCACACGCGCTGCTTATCGGTTGTGATTGTCCCAGTCTCAGCGTTGATGATTTACAGCATGCGCTGTCAGTGCTTCAAAATGGCTGGGATGCGGTCATCGCACCTGCCGAAGACGGTGGTTATGTGTTGATTGGTCTAAACGCGCCACAACCCGTTTTATTTGAAAATATGGCCTGGGGCGGACCAACGGTTATGGCCGAAACCCGGCATCGCGCAAAAAAAGCATCCTTAGCAGTGCATGAGTTGGCTATGCAATGGGATGTCGATACGGTAGAGGATTGGGCCCGATATTTAGTCTTAGCCAAGGCAGGTATGAAAATGGAACACGGATTTAAGCTGATTAACACGGATATAAAAGAGTAAGAAGGTAGGCTTTGATTTTTAAGAAATCAGGGTAAATCCTGACGATCCGTGTCATCCGTGCTCTATTGTTCTATGAAATAAACCGGTTAAGCGATCAAAAAATTCATGCGTCAACAAGGCGCCGAGTATCAGTAATGTTCCGGTAACAACTTTAACGGTGAGCGGTTCATGATTAACAAAATGACCTAACAGCAGTGCCATGACCGGTGAAACCAGCGTGACCAGTGAAACTTTGGTAGCGCTTTGATGAAGCAGCAAATAGTAATAAAGCACGAAACCGGCTGTCGTGGCTATCATGCCCAGGTAAACAATTGATGCCAGACTCACGGGGGAGATTTCAACCGGCCATTGACCGTCAAAGTAACTCCACGTAAGCAGATAAAGTGGAAGTGCAAATAAAAGCCCGCCAGAGACTTGTAATAATGACGGTATGTTCGCATTAATACGTTTGACCCACACCGAACTCAGTGCCTGTAAAAAAGTGGAGGCCAGAGCGCCAATAATGCCCAGTACAGCGTCATGACCCAATTGCAATGCTGAGCCAAACATAATCCACAAACCGCTGACACCCATCAAATAAGCCAGCACATTGCCTAAAGTCAGGCTTCTTTCACCCAGGCATAAAGCGGCCAATAAGGCCGTCATCAACGGCAAAAGACCAAATATCACCGATATCCAGCCGGAAGGTATAAATTGCGCTGCCCAATACACGACCAGCATGGAGCCATATATTTGCAGGGCAACGGCAAGATAGGTCTGCAGAGCTTTCCGATGCACGGGCAAGCGTTGCCTCGACAGAACTAATATCAACAGCAGGCAAACCGTACCGATTGCCATGCGTCCGGTCACGCCAAACAGAAATCCCGGTCCTTGGCCGCTCCATTTGATAGCCAGCGGAGTAGTTGCCCACAATAAAATTATACTGAGATAGGCCAGTGGTATACGCATTTACCTGATTTTAAATAACAAAAATGTAGGTTTCATTTATCAGGCGCTAATTCAAAAATAATCAGTTCAGCAGTATCTGTACTTATATTTTCAACCGACATCAGTTCGCCCGTTTCCCAAAAGACTTCACCCGCGGCGTAAGTGTTGGCATTACCGCCTTCGACGACTTTTAATTTGCCCTTTACTACATAGCGCGGCCCCGGTCCTTCATGGGTATGCCAAGGTGTTTTAAAGGCAGGTGGAAACGTCACCCGTAGTATTTTGGCGGTGAGGTTTGGACTTGGAAGTTCAAGCTTTTTTTCTAATAGCAGGTTTTTGGATAAGCCGGGTTTTTCTTGGGCTAAAACGGCTTGTGTGCCGCCAACATAGCCAAGCATAAGCGTCGCCAGTAAAAATAGAGTGAGTCTGATAGTGCGTGTGTTTAACATTTTTTGGCCTCTTAATTTCATGTTTAGAGAAAAACTAATAGTGGTTCAAGGTGATAATTGTACGCTACCCGGTTTTTCTATTTGTTAAATTCTTAAAATGCACACAGAATAGCCGTATCAATGTAAGACCGTGACTGACCAATCCAATTATGGGGCAAGGTTCAGGGCAGGTAATTAAAACACTAAAGCGACCCAAAATATGAATAATGACAACATCACCCAAGTAAAAGAGTATTTGCTTAACTTGCAGGATCAAATCTGCGCGGCGCTGGAAGCTGAAGAGCCGGAGGCTCGCTTTATTGAAGATCTTTGGGACAGGGCGGAAGGTGGTGGTGGCAGAACGCGTGTCCTGGCTGAGGGCCAGGTTATCGAACAGGGTGGCGTTAATTTTTCGCATGTATCGGGATTTAAGTTACCCCCTTCAGCAACGGCAAAGCGTCCAGAATTGACCGATCGACAGTTTCAGGCCATGGGCGTGTCGCTGGTTATTCATCCCAATAATCCGTATGTGCCGACATCTCATGCCAATGTGCGCTTTTTAATCGCAACAAAGCCCGGTGAACCGACTATCTGGTGGTTCGGCGGCGGCTTCGATTTAACGCCGTTTTATCCGTTTAAAGAAGATGTTCTGCACTGGCATCAAACCGCTAGAGCCGCCTGCGAACCTTTTGGTGATGATATCTACCCGACTTACAAAAAATGGTGTGATGAATATTTTTTCCTGAAGCATAGGAATGAAACCCGAGGCGTAGGCGGGTTATTTTTTGATGACTTCAATGAAGGGGGCTTTGACAAGTGTTTTGCATTTATGCAAAGCGTGGGCAATCATTATATAGATGCTTATCTGCCGATTATACAAAAACGCAAGAACACGCCTTATGGCGAAAGGGAGCGAGATTTTCAGTTGTATCGCCGTGGCCGCTATGTTGAATTTAACCTGGTTTATGATCGCGGTACCTTGTTTGGCTTGCAATCCGGTGGCCGTACCGAATCGATTTTAATGTCCATGCCGCCGGTAGCGCACTGGAAATATAACTGGCAGGCTGAGCCAGGTAGTCCGGAAGCCCTGCTTTATGAGGATTATTTAAAGCCGCAAGATTGGCTGGGTGGCTGATTTTGAGATGATGATATAAACAAGGGCAATATTAGGTTACGTCAGAATAGCTGCTCTTCAAATTGCAGGCAAGCAAACTGATGTAACATTTTTTAGCTGAGTAAATCTTTGTTTATCTGAGTCTAAACAAATTTTTCACGGATCAATGAACTTTCCGGTTAGTCAATTACGCTTGCCTGGGATTAACTTGAAACCTATAATCGAACATTTTTTTAATGGCCGGTAAGTTTGCGGTCTGTTTTCTCTGAATTATAAATAGATACAATGACTAGTCACATTATGCCAACTTATGGGCGCTTACCCGTTATCTTTGAACGGGGCGAGGGTGCCTGGTTGTTTGATCAAAACAATAATCCTTACCTGGACGCGCTCTCCGGCATTGCCGTGTGCAGTTTGGGACACGCTCATCCTGCCGTGCATCAAGCCATATGCAAGCAAAGTGAAAAACTGCTGCATACCTCAAATCTTTATGGCATTGCCGTTCAGGAACAACTGGCTGACCGGTTAACAGAGAAAAGCGGCATGGATAACGTGTTTTTTTGCAATTCAGGCGCCGAAGCCAACGAAGCGGCGATTAAATTGGCGCGTAAATACGGTCATGAGCAAGGCATAGAAAATCCGGCGATTATTGTCATGGAAAAAAGTTTCCATGGCCGCACCCTGGCAACCTTGAGCGCCACCGGCAACGCAAAAATTCAACAGGGTTTTGCACCGTTGGTTGAAGGCTTTGTGCGTGTTCCTTACAACGACATTGAGGCCATCGAACAAGCTCTTGAACAGCATAAGAATATTGTCGCCATTTTGCTTGAACCCATACAGGGTGAGGGTGGCATCAATATCCCCGCTGATGATTATCTGAACAAGATACGCAGTTTGTGTGATCAGCATCATGTGTTGATGATGCTTGATGAAATTCAGACGGGCATAGGCCGTACCGGCAAGTTTCTGGCTTATCAGCATAACGGCATCATTCCCGATGTGTGTACTTTGGCCAAAGCCTTGGGTAATGGCGTGCCGATTGGAGCCTGTCTGGCCCGTGGCAAAGCGGCCAAAGTGTTGACTGCCGGAAATCATGGCTCCACTTTTGGCGGCAATCCTTTGGCGTGCAGTGCTGCTTTAGCGGTATTGGCAACACTGGACGCTGAAAACCTGCTTGAGCAGGCTACTCAAAAAGGCGACGCCATCTGTTCTGCGTTTAAGCAACAACTTCAGCATAACGAACATGTTGTTGATATCCGTCATAAAGGACTGATGATCGGCATCGAACTTGATCGGCCCTGTGCTGACCTGGTTCAGGCTGCCTTACAACAGAAGTTGTTGATTAATGTCACCAATGAAAAAACCATTCGTTTGTTACCTCCATTAATTATTAACGAACAGCAAATTGCTCAACTCGTAGAAACTTTATCCGCTCTAATTCATACGTATGCAAATATCCCCGATGAAGCCTAGACATTTTATTAGCCTGCTTGATTTATCCGGCGATGAATTTCGTCGTTTGATTGCAAGAGGTACTGCTTTAAAAAACAACCGTGATCCTGATTATCAGCCATTGAAAGGTAAGGTACTGGCGATGATTTTTGAAAAATCATCAACACGAACCCGCATTTCCTTTGAGGCCGGTATGACCCATTTCGGTGGAACTGCTCTTTTTTTATCACCCCGAGATACCCAATTGGGGCGTGGTGAATCGTTGCAAGACAGTGCCCGCGTCATTTCCAGTATGGTTGATGGCGTGATGCTAAGAACGGACAAGCACGAAACCGTGACCACTTTCGCCCAATTTTCAAGGGTTCCCGTGATCAATGGTTTGACAGATTTGCAGCATCCCTGCCAATTACTGGCAGATATGCAGACTTATTTTGAACATCGGGGTGATATTAAAGGTAAAACTGTGACCTGGATCGGTGATGGTAATAATATGTGCCATTCCTATATCACGGCGGCAACGGTTTTGGACTTTAACTTGAATATTGCCTGTCCTGAAGGATATCCTCCTTTAAAAAGCATTGTTGACGCTGCAGGTCAGCGTATTCGTTTCTTTGATACACCGCTGGAGGCGGCTAAAGATTCAGCATTGATTGTTACCGATGTTTGGGCCAGCATGGGCCAGGAACAAGAACAAAAGCAACGCGAGGAGGCTTTTAAAAGCTATCAGGTCAATGCCGAAATAATGAAAGCGGCTCAACCGGACGTATTGTTTATGCACTGCTTGCCGGCGCATCGTGGCGAAGAAGTCAGCGCTGAAGTGATTGATGGTGTTCATAGCGTCATCTTTGATGAAGCTGAAAACCGCTTACACGCGCAAAAGGCACTTCTGGAATTTCTGCTTTGTACACAGCAGCTTTGAATTTTACTTTCTTAACGACCAACTATAGAGATTCAAGTGAAAAAAATACTTAACTCGTTTTTTATCCTGCTGGTAACTTTGGGTTCAGCGCAGGCTGAAACTGTTTATGTTACCGATAATTTAAATTTATCACTTCGGAGTGAAGAAAATAACACCAGCAAAGTAATAAAACTCCTGGCGACCGGCACTCCGCTTACCATAGTAGAAGAAAACAAAAGCACTGGCTTTGCTCGGGTTCGCTTACATGACGGCACTGAAGGTTATATGCCGATCCGGAATACCATGAAAGAACCGCCTAGCCGTTCGCAGTTGGATGTCGCAACAAAAAAC
>CAIKYI010000332.1 GCA_903831545.1 uncultured Methylobacter sp.
AGTGGGGCTTTTTTGTTTTTAAACTCAGCTTTAGATTATTAGCATTTTACCCCGGCCAATTCTTTCCAATCCGTTGTATAACGTTGAGAAATACGATCCGATTTTGGCTGCCATGACTTGTCAAAACCGGTAGCCGCAATTGTAATGGCTTTTGGAAAACGCCGGTTAATCTGATCAACAACTTTCATCAACTGCCGATTCTCAGTGAGCAAGCCATCATCAACATAATCAAACAACTCCAGCTGACCTGGCGATGATTCTGGCTTAATGTCACTTAGTTGTACGCCACATTTTTGATAGCCATAGCCTGTTTTAAAAATCTCCTTTAGTACACGGTTTGCCGTAGCAATGATTGTACGCGTGTCCTGAGTTGCTGCACTTAGCTTGATACTGGCCGAACGTTGATATTGAGGCTCTTGGGGATTGAACGGATTAGTTCTAATAAACACTGTAATGCAGCCAACCACTGATTGTTGCTTTCTAAGCTTTTCAGCAGCTCGGCTACAAAACTCGGCCAAGGCTGCGGATAATTCCTTGTACTCAGTTAGTCGGCGACCAAAACTGCGTGAACAGACAATCTGCTGTTTGTCCGGCGTAATCTCTTCCAACTCCAAACAGGATATACCTCAACTCCAATACAGTTCGGGCAACAACAATATTAAATTGGGCTTGAATGCGTTTACTGGGTTGAGTCGCCAAGTCCCAAACCGTATTGATTCCAATCTGATTGAGCTTTGCAGTAGTGCGTGAGCCAATGCCCCATACTTCACCGACTGGAACAATTTTCATCAATTTTTCTCTGCGTACCGGATCAGACAAGTCCAGTACGCCGCCCGTGTGTTTCCATCTTTTTGCAGCAAAGTTTGCCAATTTGGTCAGTGTCTTCGTTGGCCCCATGCCCACACAGACTGGAATGCCAGTTGCCCTGACGACTGCCTTTTTAATACGATGGCCGTAAGCTATGGGATCTCTATGGCACACGCCAGTCAAATCCAAAAATGCCTCGTCAATGGAATACACCTCCAGACTGGGGGCGAATTCTTCCAGCGTTGACATTACTCTGGCCGACATGTCTGCGTACAGGGTATAGTTTGAAGAGAATAGCTGAATCTGATGTTGATTGACCAGTTGTTGAATCTGGAACAGCGGTACACCCATTTTGATGCCCAAGTCTTTGACTTCCTGACTGCGGGCTACGATACAACCATCATTATTGCTGAGTACCGCTACTGGCTTACCGATCAAGTCAGGCCGGAAAACACGTTCACAGCTTACGTAGAAATTATTGGCATCAACTAAGGCGAGAAGCGGGGGCATTACACGGAATGAATAACGTTGGTTACTACACCCCAGATCACCAGCTCAAGTTCTTCATGGAGGACAATATCAGGAAAGGCTGGATTCTCCGCCTTAAGTTGCCATTGTCCGTTATCTCGCTCCAGACGTTTTACCGTCAGTTCACCGTTCAACGCACAAATGACAATTTTACCTGGCACCGGGTCGATGGAGCGATCCACGATCAGAATATCGTTGGGATGAATGCCAGCACCTAGCATCGATTCACCTTGAGCGCGTACAAAAAAAGTAGCGGCGGGCTTTTGTACCAGCAGCTCGTTCAAATCCAGGGTTTTTTCAACGTAATCATCGGCGGGCGAGGGAAATCCTGCCGAGACTTTGCCATTAAATAAGGGTAGGGCAACGATTTGTCGATCAAGAGCGGGCATAAAAACGGTGGCGATGTGATTAAAACCAATGCGCTTAAACGATGACGTGGGTTGCATGAGGTAAAACTCGGTGATTAATAAGGTGCATAGCCTACCATCAAAAAAATAAAAGTTCTTTTTATGTTCTTATAACAATCTTGTGCTATCATTAATAAAAACAAAATAAAAGCAAAATTTTATGGATACACTGACCCGAAAACAAAGAGAGATTATTGATTTTCTGTTGCAAAATCCGCAGGCCTTTGCTCATCCGCCGACCCTTGAGGAATTATGTGGAGCGCTAGGGCTGAAATCGCGCGGTTCACTGCATCGCTTGATCCAAGGTTTGATTGTAGCGGATTTGATTGAAGTCCTGGATCGTAAACACCGGGGTATTCGCTTAACTGACAAAGCCAAGAAAATCGGCGAGGAAAGCAGTGTAACGCCTCATTCGTTGCGCTACGTCGGCATGATTGCCGCCGGTAAACCGATTGAGGCGGTTGAAGATGTGCGCTATATGACCATCCCCGATGAAATCAAAACCGACCAGTCTTGTTATGTGCTGAGGGTGAAAGGTGATTCGATGCTTGAAGAAGGCATCTACGATGGCGATTGGGTGGTTATAGAGCAGCGCTGCCATGCCCGTAATGGTGAAATCGTGGTGGCTTTAGTTGATAAAAGCGAAGCCACATTGAAATTTATTGAACAGTACCCGCATGAAACCTTGTTAATTCCGGCCAACTCCACCATGGAGGCTCTGCGTTATCATCCCGCGCAGGTGGAAATTCAGGGTGTGTTAGTCGGGCAAATGCGCAGTTATCGATCGTTATTCATTAAATAAACAGGAGAATCACATGACCAGAAGAATTCATATGCGAGACCAAGTCGGTGCCAATAAAATTGAAGAGCTTATGCACCACTATGATCATTACAGTGCCATGGACATGTTGACGATGAAATTTGTTGTGGTCGGCGCTTTTTTAATGCTGGGGGTGTACGGAAATTGGTGACGTCAGGGTGACGCTTAGAAATATGACCTTGCCGGGGACTGTGTATTTTTGTACAAACCAGTTTCCATTGGGTAGCTACGAGCAGATTTGCTTACTGTATAAATAGGTTTTGCATTGAGGGCATTGATTCCCACCTGCTTCGTAGCCGTCCCACTGTGATTTGCAGATCACACATTCAAAATGAACCCATTTGTTGGGTTGGCTGATTGCAACAGTGAAAT
>CAIKYI010000333.1 GCA_903831545.1 uncultured Methylobacter sp.
CATGCGAAATCTTGAATCACTCAAATTAAAATCGGGTCGTTGCTGATCTTGCTTATTTTCATGTCTCCTAAAGGGATTTGACCTGGCTGAAAAGATACAGTTCCATGAAATTTTTTTTCACCCTCTAATCCTGCTTTAGCTTTATTCATCTAATCTTAATTAAATCACCATGCCCACTTTCATTTTGTTAGGGTACTCTTTATCAAGTCGTTGTGGCTTGTAATGCTGATTCGATTGGGTGCATAAAAGGGCCGGGAACTGCGTTGCCATATTGCTGTGTAGGGCAGTGCTAGCCTGAATAGGATGTAATAGCTGAATGTTGAGGGGGGTAAGGCGCGTGCGACACGTCCTGCTCAGTTATAAATTCCCCGCTCTTTTAATAACACTCGATTTGCGATGAAGAAGTTGTCTGCTTTCAGTATTAAATGTTGCTTCTATGCAGTGCGTTTGATCATGCCCGG
Organism: uncultured Methylobacter sp.; assembly: GCA_903831545.1. Classification (GTDB taxonomy): domain Bacteria; phylum Pseudomonadota; class Gammaproteobacteria; order Methylococcales; family Methylomonadaceae; genus Methylobacter_A. Next base: position 462 of record CAIKYI010000333.1, read on the forward strand.
CATATAAAGGCTCCAGAAAACTGTCGCACCATTTGTTTGTATAGTAACTTTTGAGTAAAGGAAAAATAATATGAAAAAACTAATTAAATTAGCCATGATTACTCTGGCTTTTAGTCTGATTACAGCTTGTGCAACTAATTCGGATGTTGAAAATTTACAGTCGCAAGTTAATGGCTTGGAATCTTCCGTTAAACAGGCATCTGCTGATGCGTCCAACGCGCAAACTGCCTCTGCCGATGCAGCTGAAAAAGCAGCCGCAGCAGAGACCTCCGCTAACAGGGCGGCTCAATTATCTCAAGATGCCAATGCCAAATTGAATAAAAAATTCAAAAAATCAATGATGAAATAAGTTATTTTTGCGTTAAACCCTAGAGCCCTGTATGAAAGCAGCGGGGCTCTTTATGTCTATACATCAATGACTGCTGCAAGATCAGGTTAGGTTGGCGTATTTCTGCTCGACGCGACGTGTAACTGATCTTAACTGGAAGAGATAAGCCGATGTACTATTTACACTATTTTTATAGTGTCGGGTATTGTTCGCGACCTGTCCGTTTTGGTCTGGTAATGCTATTAACCGGTTTGTTTAGCGGTTGCGCTTCAGAACCTCCCTTGTTGCATCCCGCAGCAACAGCACCTCAAGCCTCAAGTGACCAAGCCTCAAGTGACCATGCTTCGCGTCAAAAAGCAGCTTATAACAAACCTTACCATGTTAAAGGCAAAACCTACTATCCGATGTCTTCGGCGGCAGGATACAGTGAACAGGGCCTTGCTTCATGGTACGGGAATGAATCAGGGAACCGCACTTCCATGGGAAGCCGCTTTGTAGCACATGGTTATACAGCAGCGCATAAAACCTTGCCGCTGCCAAGTAAAGTTCGGGTGACGAATCTGCAAAATGGTCGGTCTATCGTTGTATTGGTTAACGATAGAGGCCCCTTCAAGAAAAACAGGTTGATTGATTTATCACGCGGTGCTGCAAAAGAAATAGGTCTGCATGGGCTGGCTAAAGTAAAAGTTGAGTATATCGGCAGTCAAGCAGATTATGATTGAGTTATACGCCGCAATTAAAATGTTGTCATCTTTAAGGTTTATGATGCGTCAGACTTTTCTTTATTTTAGAGGCGAATCCCGATGCATTTTGGAATTGAGTCTGTCGAACAACTCATGGCAAATTGAACCGGCTTAGCATTAGCCGGCATTTAATGATTAATGTCTTACTTATCAGTTTGCTTTATCGCCAACCGTTTCACCTTTTATATTTTTTAATTTAGGCGTGTAAGAGGTGATAATCGCGCATTTAGTAAAGCCTACTTGTTGAATAACTCATAATATTTTACAGGCCTCATAGATACTGCCTGCAACCAAAATGGCATTTCCCTTACCGTTCTCCAGCCTTGGTTTACGCGCCATATCCAGAATAATATCGTGCAAGCTGGCTTTTAGTTGTTCAATATACTCATCATAATCGGTCTTGGATTTGGCCTTGGTTTTACGTCCAAACTTATGGATTAACGAACACAGTAACCAGGGTGGCGTTGCATTAAGTTGGAAAGCTAAATCTGAACTGTTTTTAGTGCGATAAATTTCTTCATTGACGCCAGCAAATACACCTCCGATTTGTTTATCAAGTCAATACGGTCAGTTACGATCAACACCCGCGCATCGGGATTAAAACCCCTGATCCACTTGGTTAGCCAGACCATAGTCAAACTTTTACCGCTGCCCTGGGTATGCCAGATAATGCCGAACATACAGTGAACGAAGGATTAGTCAGAATCAATTTCTTCGGGGTTGATACCAGCCATTAGGCAAGCTTGGTTTTTGATGGCGTCAGTGATTTCTTCATCTAAAGTTTGAACAGCATCGAGCAGGCAATTTACAAAGTTCATGAGATTTTTCCTTATTTGAAGTACAAAATGATGGCTCCCAGAATGAGAAGGCCAACGAGCAATGGAGGGTAGACATAAGACAAAATGGCTAGAAATACTATCCCGATCAATCTTGTCGGGGGAAAAGCGCAACACAGAAGGCTGATAATGAGTAGGTTTGTAAACATAGGTTTCCTTGGGTTGGTGGTTAGAGTTTCTTCATATAAGATGGTTGGAAATGCGCAGTCATTTTCGCCAGAAATACAACAAACCTATTCCAGCGGCCAGTACTAGCATTACTTTCAATGACAGCGTCAACAAGGTGACCCAGACAGAGAGCGCACCCAAGCGGATTAAGGCGGTGCAGATTGATGCTAATAGTATGAATGTCCAGAACATGATTAATTTCCTTTATTGATGGGCATAAAAAAGCCCGATCAATGATCAGGCTTGGGGGGTATTGTGGTGTTAATTTTTTAGCATAAAAGCAGTTGCATTGATATCAACTTAGAACTACGATAATGTAACTACAAAAATAATCAGGAGTTATAATTGTTTTCTTGGGATGAAACTAAAAATCAGC
>CAIKYI010000334.1 GCA_903831545.1 uncultured Methylobacter sp.
TCAGGAATTCCTTTTTCATGAATGATATGAGAAATGGTAGCTTCCAAAAAAAACAAGGTAGATAGTTCAAACACGGTTCCCATAGGCATGCCTAAAACTTTGCCATACTGTTCCGAATTACCGATTTGAAATACTGCATCTGCCAAGTCACCAATGGTCGACTCGCTTTTCGCGGAGATCAGGACGATATTAGCGCCAACTTTTCTTGCGTTTTTGGTGAAGGCTATTAATTGCTCAGTCTCGCCAGACCCGGAGATGATGATTAACAAATCACCATTTTTAATGCTTGGCGTCACAATTTCGCCCACAACGCTTACATCGTAACCGCCATGAACCAACCTCATTGCAAAGAAATTCCCAACCAGCTTGGAACGCCCGGCACCCGCAATAAATATACGCTTCGCGCTATCAAGCAACTGGGTTAACTTTACATCATACGAATCATCTGTAGCTTCAAGAACACCTGAAATCTTTTCTATGATAAGTTGCTGATGCATGATTATACCGCATCAACCAATTCGCGAATTTCACGTGCTGCTTCAGCAGGTGATGCTGCGCCATAAATTGCCGCGCCAACTACGATGATATTTGCACCGGCTCTAACAACATCTTGCACAGTTGATGCTTTGATACCGCCAGCTACTGAAATTCTGACAGGTAAGCCCAATGATGCGATGTCATTCAAGTCAGCAAAAGGTGTGTGACCAGCTGCCTGTGCATCCAGACCAGTATGAATACCCATGATTTGCGCGCCTGCTTCAGCTGTAGCTCTTGCACAAGCCACTTTATCACCAACGTTAATCAAATCGATTTGAGCTTCTGCGCCGTGTGCATTCGCTGCTTTGATAACACCTGCACAAGTTGCAAGGCCGGATACGCCAAGGACAGTAACAATATCAGCACCTGCAGCATAGAAAGGTGTTGCTTCGTACTCGCCTGCGTCCATAGTTTTAAGATCGACCAATAATAATTTATCTGGGAATCTTGCTTTAAGCTCTCTAACCAGATTGATACCATTGTGTTTAATGCAAGGAGTTCCAATTTCAAAAATGTCAATATGCGGCGCTACTAAAGTAGCAAGTGCGACAGTTTGGTCGAAATCCAATGAATCTAATGCCATTTGTATTAATGGTTTTGCCATGATGCGTGCTCCGATGGGTTATAGTAATAGTTATAATTTTAGTTGCTTACTCTTAATGCGAATGCAACTTTAAAGTACAAAGGGGACTGATGTCAATGCCCAATGCTCAATGTTCTTTGTTGACGCATGGATAGCAACTGATTGAGGTGTTCTAAGCACTCAGAAACCTATGCGCTTAATTTAATCCAGCATCACTTCCCTTTTGTTTTTAGGCGATCTTACTCTGAATTAAAACAATCATTTTTACCATAAATATTACAATGTTTTCATCTTATGAACTAACTTAACAAAAAACTTAAAACCATGTTTTAATTAATTAAAATTAAAACCAAACAAGTATTTAAAGCTTGCGGTTCGATTTGTTACACGATTTTCCATGCCCAGTTATCTTTTTGCTTTATTTTATAAAACTCCAACTCATCGAAATATTCGTCCCGCAGAGAATGTAAATTATAATTAAATGATCTTAAACAATAGCGAGAAACATCCTAATGAAACCCTTTAAAAATATCCGCGCACTTATTATCGATATGGATGGCGTTTTATGGCATGGAGATCAACCTATACCTGGATTGACCGATTTTTTTCAAACCCTACGCTCTCAAAAGATACCTTTTATTCTTGCAACCAACAACGCACGCCTTACTCAGGATGAATATGTAATAAAACTTAACCGGATGAACGTAACAGTAACTCCTGCTGAAATCCTGACTTCCAGCATGGCAACAGCCTTATACTTGACAGAGCACTTCACTCCTTCGGAAACTCGTGTCTTTGTCATTGGCGAAGACGGCGCTAAACAACCTCTTCTTGAGCGTGGCTTTACCTTAACCGAGCTTTATGAATTAAATGATGACAAAGATAACCCCAACCTAGGTGCCGATATCGTAGTCTGCGGCATGGATCAAAAACTATCTTGGGACAAACTTGCAACAGCTACCCTAAATATTCGAGCTGGGGCTAAATTCATTGGCACCAACGCCGACACTACCTTACCTACAGAACGAGGCCTCACTCATGGAAACGGTGCAATTTTAGCAGCATTAGAAGCAGCTACTGACGTAACGCCCACCATTATTGGCAAACCCGAACCCATCATTTACCAACAAGCCCTTTCGTTACTAGGTGTCGATCCCGATCACACAGTAGCGATCGGCGACCGTTTGGAAACCGACATTCTGGGCGCAGTCCGAACCGGCATACGTAGTATTATGGTTTTAACGGGCGTGTCCAGTGAAGATGATTTTAAAACTACAGACTATCAACCAACCTGGGTTATGCAGGATATTCGTGAAATAACCCAGGCATTAAAAAACTGCCAGCCCTAACTTGTCTCAATTAATAAAGCTTAAAGCAAACCGTCACACGCTATCATCAACTCAACCTAATATCACAAAAAAAATTATGAAAAAGTTCATTAATAGCACAGAAACACTTCTAGACGAAAGCCTCTCCGGCTTTGCCAAAGCCCATGCCGATATCATTCAACTCAACAATCAACCTCATTTTATAAAACGTAACAGCCCCACTTCGCCTGGCAAAGTTGCAATTATTTCCGGTGGTGGCTCAGGGCACGAACCTTTACATAATGGCTTTGTAGGTATTGGTATGCTCGATGCCGCTTGCCCAGGCCAAATATTCACCTCACCTACTCCTGATCAAATGCTGGCTGCCGCGCAAGCCGTTGAAAATGGCGGTGGAGTTTTATTCATCGTTAAAAACTATGCTGGCGATGTGATGAATTTCGAGATTGCCGCTGAAATGCTTGATTGCCCGAACGAATCACTGTTGGTTAGTGACGATGTGTCCTTCCCTAAAACTCACAGCACCGGACGACGAGGCGTTGCAGGCACATTGATTCTGGAAAAGATAGTCGGCGCCGCAGCAGAACAAGGGGCTGATTTAGCAGCCTGCAAGATATTGGGCGATAGAGTCAATCTTGTCACAGCATCCATAGGTGTTGCTTTGAGCAGTTGTACAGTACCAGCCTTGGGCAAACCTACTTTCGAAATAGGTGACCAGGAAATTGAAATGGGGGTGGGTATTCATGGTGAACGTGGCCGTGAACGAATCGCCTTGAGCACCGCCACCGAAATCGTCGACTACCTGACCAACATGATTGATGATGATCTTAATCCGCAACAAGGCCAATCTGCTTTATTGCATGTTAACGGCTTCGGTGCGACCCCCCTGATGGAACTGCATTTAATTTATGAACTGGCGTCCCGGCACTGGGAACAACGAGGTGTTAATATTTGCCGCTCTCTTGTCGGCAATTACACCACCTCGCTGGACATGGCTGGCTGTTCGATTACCTTAAGTTTACTTGATGACGAAATGCTCCGTTTGTGGGATGCACCTGTTCATACGGCAGCCTTAAGATGGGGCTGTTAATCTATCTTCTAATACACTAACCAGCGCACAAATTATTAACTGACTGGTTTTAGCGCCCGCATCAATATGACCCAAACTGCGCTCCTCCAAAAAAGAAGCGCGCCCCTTGGTAGCCAACATAGCCTTAGTTGACTCCATACCCCTTATAGCGACCATAGCAACATTCGCCAAAACCTCAGCCAGGCCAATTGTGTCGACCGCATCTTTCCGCAAACTTGCCGCCACCGGAATCAGCACATCCAGCATGGTTTTTTCACCAACGTCAGACTTGCCTCTGTGCTTTACCGCCTCGACACCATCGCTAAATATATTTGCAAACCCTTCCAAATTCAAAACCTGATCGGCTCCGCTCACAAAACCAGCACTTTGTGCCGCCTTGCTCATGGCAATAAACAAGGTTCCAAACAAAGATCCGGATGCACCACCTACCGTCATCATCATGGTCATACCGATTTTCTGCCAAGCCTTCGGCCAATCAAGTTGTGCCAATTCTCCACTTTGCGCGGCAAGTGCTTTTATCCCTCGCTGCAGATTAATGACATGATCGCCATCACCTATTGCCTGATCAAGAGCCGTCACTTGTTCTGCGTTTGCTTCAATTGACTTATCAACCGCCTCAATCAGGCAGGGTAATAAAGTAGTGACAAATTGCATGTAACCCTCCAATTCAAAAAGTCTTTAAAAGTAATTGCTCAACACCTATAAGCCAAATCATACCGTAAGCTGTTCAACTTATGTTAGCCTGAATTAATTCGGCGACTATTTTCTTCTGCCACAATATAAGCATATTTTCCCGTTACAAATACGCTATTAGGCGTATTAAGGTTCGTCTCATCCTTCAATGATGCAGTCATTCTTGGCGAAAGAGGATCGGAAATATCTACTATGGTTAACTGACTGA
>CAIKYI010000335.1 GCA_903831545.1 uncultured Methylobacter sp.
GGCCACTACTTTTTCAGCGCTTGGCGCGGCCCGTTCGGATTCGGATTCCTTGGGCCCCAAAATTAGCTGGGCGGCGCTGGATCTGGGCCGGGTCTATGCCCGCATCAAAGCCGCCGACGCTCGCGCCGAAGCTAGTCTGGCTCAATATGAGCAAACAGTGCTCAACGCTTTGGAGGAAACAGAAAATGCACTGGTCAATTACAACCGTGAAAAAAACCGACAAGAACTATTGACCTCAGCAGCTCAAGCCAGTGTAAGAGCAGATGAATTGGCTCATCTTCGCTTTCAGGAAGGTGTCAGTGATTTTCTAACGGTACTGGATGCCGAATTACGGTTATTACAAGATCAGGAGCGTCTGGCGCAAAGTGAAACCGCCACGGCGACTTCGCTGACCGCTTTGTACAAAGCGTTAGGTGGTGGTTGGGAATCTGAAGCGTTGACTAAATAATATAGTTTGTAGGGCATACCTTGCATGCCCTACAAACTACAACTGCTTAACCTGTCTGTTTTTTAGCGTAACTTAAGGCACCCATCAAGGCGACTTCTGGGTTGGTACAGACTTTAATGGATATAGTCTGCAACATGGACTGGCAGCGTCCTTTAGCCAAAAATCTGCGCATAAAATCACCTTGCTGCAGAACCGGCAAAATCTTTGCACCTATGCCGCCTGTCAAATAAACACCGCCATAAGGCAGACATTTAAGAGCAAGATTACCGGCTTCTGCACCGTATAAACAGCAAAAAAGTCTTAAGGCTTCAACACATAAATCATCAGTTCCATTGACGCCCGCTTCACCTATAACAGCGGCGGGATCCCGCGTCAACAGTGCCTGTTCGGTTTCCTGCGCTACTGGCAAGTGTTTGATATGTTTTAAAAAATGATAGATATTGACCAAACCTTCACCAGATATGACCCGCTCACAACTGACATGCTCAGGATGTTTTTCCAGCAGATAGCGTAGTAAAGCTATTTCCTGTTCATTACCCGGCGCAAAATCCACATGGCCGCCTTCACTGGCAAGCACCTGATGACCGACACCATCCCAGGCGATGATAGCCTCGCCCAAACCGGTTCCGGCTGCAACCACGGCAATGTTTCCCGACTGACAATGCGCATCGGGATTTAATTCGACAAAATACTCCTCAGGCAAATCCAGCAAACCCCAGGCCGAGGCCTCCAAATCATTTAACAACCAGACCTTCCGGCTGGCAACGCGCTCGCCAATGTCTTTGCAGCTGAGCCGCCAGGGCAAGTTGGTTGTTTCGCAAACGCCATTGTCAACGATTCCAGCCACACCGATACAAACAGCCTGTATTTCAACGCCCGCTACATCCGTTAAAAAAACGTCCAGCAGTTCGGTAAACGTTTGATAATCGGCACTGGAAAACTGCTGCTTTTTTATACATTCAAGGCCATCAGCCCCCGTTTCAAAAAGCGCCAGAATGGTTTTGGTTCCGCCTACATCGCCAGCCAGACAAATCTGCCTGGAGCAGATTTGCTCGCTTAACGCCGGAAGGGGGGCCGACTGGGACTGCTCGACATGAATCATTGTGTACCTTCGTAACTTTTAAATTCCTTAACCTTATTTTCAGCGTCAAAGCTGACCACTTTATAAGGATCTTTTTTATTACCCATTTCCATCCCCGGACTACCGTTAACCATACCCGGAACCGCAAGACCGTAAACTTTAGGCCGATTTTTCAATAACGTTATAATGTCGGAGGCCGGTACATGCCCTTCAATGACATAACCGTCTACGAGCGCCGTATGGCAGGACGCCAGTTCCTTTGTAACGCCTTGTTGATCCTTGATAGTCTGAACGTCAGTAGTGACCACATCTTTAACATTAAAGTTGTTCTGTTTCAAATGTTCCAGCCACTTGCCGCAACACGAACAGGTCGGACTTCTATGAACGACTATATCAATCGGCTTGCCCAGACTTTCGGCATTAACCCCGACATTAACGACGAGCAAAGTGCTTGCCAAAAATAATTTTAAACTTTTCATGGTCGCAACTCCTTAACCTGGTAATTTTCTGATTCCCGACTGTTGTAAAAACAAGGAAACCTGTTTATTAAACCTGATGATAAACACGACTATACTGATGCACGGCATCAACCATCGCTTTAACATGATCCGGATTCATATCCGGCAAAATGCCATGCCCCAAATTAAACACATGCCCAGAACCTGAACCGTATTTTTGTAAAATGGCTTTTACTTTTTCGGTAATAACTTCAGGACTGGCATAAAGCGAAACCGGGTCCATATTGCCCTGCAAGGCCACTTTGTCACCGACGCGACTGCGCGCCAAGCCAATATCGGTTTGCCAATCCAGGCCCAAAGCATCATAGCCTGAATCGGCCATGGCTTCCAACCAGAGACCGCCGCCTTTGGTAAACAAAATCGTAGGTATCTGCTGA
>CAIKYI010000336.1 GCA_903831545.1 uncultured Methylobacter sp.
CATGGCAATAATTTCAGTCGTTTTGCTGAAAAAAGCTGTTTCCAGTTGAACGATACCCATCCCAGTATTGCCATTGCCGAGCTGATGCGCTTGCTGATGGATATGCATGGCTTAACTTGGGATGAGGCTTGGCACATCACCAAAAATACCATGGCGTATACCAATCACACTTTGTTGCCTGAGGCTCTGGAAAAATGGCCGGTCAAATTAATGCAACGGCTACTGCCAAGATTGATGGACATTATTTTTGAACTTAATGCCCAGTTTTTGACAGAAGTTTCAATGCATTGGCCAGCCGATAATGAACGCTTAAGCAGAATGTCGATTATTGAGGAAGGCGCAGAACAGCAGGTCAGAATGGCGCATCTGGCCATAGTCGGCAGTTTTTCGGTTAACGGCGTTGCCCAATTACATTCCCAGTTATTACAACAAGGTTTATTCAGTGATTTTTATGCTTTATGGCCGCACAAGTTTAATAATAAAACCAATGGCGTAACCCCAAGGCGCTGGTTAGCCGCCTGTAATCCCGAGTTGTCGAAGCTGATTACTGAAACAATAGGCGACGGTTGGATTACGGATTTGTCGCAGTTAAAAAAACTCGAACCCTATGCAGAGGATATTAATTTCCGAAAACGCTGGCATGATATTAAGCAGGCGGCAAAGCAACGTTTGATCGACTATAAACGCAGTAAACATCCCACCGAATTGTTGATGAATGTTGATGCTTTGTTTGAGGTCCAGGTTAAACGTATTCATGAATACAAACGGCAAGTGCTCAATGTGTTGCATGTTATTTATCTTTATAACTGCCTGAAAAAGGGTGACACGACCCGGGTGGCAAGGTGTGTATTAATCGGTGGCAAAGCAGCTCCTGGTTATCGCATGGCAAAAAACACCATTAAACTGATCAATAATGTTTCCCAGGTAATCAATGCTGATCTGGAGATTGGCGATAAATTAACCTTGCTTTTTTTGCCGGATTATCGTGTTTCAGCGATGGAAAAAATATGCCCGGGGGCGGATTTATCCTTACAAATATCAACTGCCGGTAAGGAAGCGTCAGGCACCGGCAATATGAAGTTGATGATGAACGGGGCGATTACCATTGGTACGCTGGATGGCGCCAACATTGAAATTCGCGAAGAAGTTGGCGATAGCAACTTTTTTCTGTTTGGCCTGACGGAACAAGAGGTTGAGGCAAGGAGAGAACATTATGATCCCTGCGCTATCATTGATCAGGATCAGGATTTGCAACAGGTTATGCACCTTTTGGAGTCCGGGCATTTTAACCAGTTTGAGCCGGGTATCTTTGATGAGTTGATTAGTTCTTTAAAAAGTCCGCATGATCCCTGGATGACGATCGCTGATTTTAGAAGTTTTGTGGATGCCCAAAAACGTGTTGAAGATGCTTTTAAAGACAAGGATCATTGGACGAAAATGAGTATTTTAAATTGTGCCAACAGCGGTAAGTTTTCGACTGACAGAACAATCAGTGAATACAATCAGGACATTTGGAAACTGAAACCACAACCAATGAAAAAATAAGCATTGGAAACGTGGATTTGTAATTTGTGGATTACAATTGGGCAATGAGTTTTTTTCTTATAATCGCTCTTTGTTGTAGTTTTTAATGAGATAATGCAACTTAAAAGGGTAGAAAGTGAAGCCTGTTACGAATACAGGTTTTACCCACTACCCGAAAATTTTTATAAAAACCAACTATTAAACGACCAGTCGGGACGAATTAATTTATGAAGTACAGGAACAACTAATGGACAACAGCAAAATAGGCCATCACATTTCAGGTCAGTTTAATAAAGAACTTGAAGACGTAAGAAATAAAGTTTTAACCATGGGGGGACTGGTCGAGCATCAGATAAAACTGGCCGTTACGGCACTGACCACCGGCGATGTCGAAGTTGCCGAGATAGCCATTAAACTGGCTAATCAGGTAGATGATCTGGAAGTTGAAATTGATAAGGAATGCATGCAAATCCTGGCTATGAGGCAACCGGCAGCCTTTGATTTAAGATTATTAGTTACGGTGATCAAGATTATTAATGAACTTGAAGGTATCGGTGATCTTTCAGAGCGTGTCGCAAAAATTGCCATACAATTGTCGAGTCATAAGTCCGGCAAGCAAGATCAATTTTATGAGCTGGAGCACATGGCTAATCTGGTTCAGGGCATGTTACATGATGCCTTGGATATCTTTGCCAGGATGGATCTACAGGATGTTGCTTCAATAACCGGGCTGGATAAAAATGTTGATCGTGAATACGGTAGTATTATCAGGCAGTTAAGTCTTAAGATGATGGAGAATCCTAAGAATATTAACAGGATGTTAGACGTAATATCGCTTGCCCGTTCAGTAGAAAGGATTGGCGATCTTGCCTGTAATATTTGCCAACATCTGGTTTACATGTTCAAGGGCGATGATGTACGTCATTTGACCCAATCGGAACTGGAAGAAAAATTAAACATCAAAAATTCGGATTAGGGCTGTTGCCAGTAAACGGGACTGAAGTTTGGTCAAGCAAAAAAACTGCCTAAAGTGAAGTTTCCCTTAGCCTGTGCAAAAATCGGTTTGGGGTACATGAACTTTTAAAAAACACGAATAATAGATGAGCATTTTAAAAATTTTGTCGTTGTGTGTTTCAATTTATGCCACAACTGCCCAGGCAGAAAACTATCCTGATTTAGAGGACGAGTTTTCGCTAATGGCAACTTTATCGGATCATGACTGGCATGATTTAAAAGACGAGCGCTGGAATGTCTATTCGCAAGGTACCTATATTTCGAGTTTTAAATCAGCTTTTCCTGCCGCTTACACTAATTTGAATGGAACGCCCAATTCATTGTCGCCAAAAAGTGAACATGGATTTACGGCAACATTTACCAGTTATGTCGGGCTTAAATTATGGCAAGGCGGAGAAGTTTATGCGGCACCGGAAATGGTTTCCGAATTACCGCTTTCTGGCTTGAAAGGCATTAGTGGTGCCATTCAGAATTTTGAGTTGCAAAAAAATGGATCGGAAAGTTCTACCTGGTATCTGTCTAGATTAATTTACAGACAAACCTTATCCCTCGGTGGTTCCGTCAGCGAGGTTAAATCCGGTCCCATGCAATTAGGTGGAACTGTTGACAGTCGCCGGTTTATCTTTACCGGGGGTACTTTTAGCATTCTCGATATTTTTGATAAAAATAGCTATGCCGGTGATCTGCGTCGTCAATTTACCAATATGGCATTTTTAAGTAATGCGGCCTATGACTTTGCAGCCGATGCCCGAGGCTATACGACAGGTTTTGCAGGTGAAATTTATTTTGATGATTGGGCTTTTCGTTTTGCCCGAATTGCAGGTCCAATAAACCCTAATGATTTGGAAAAAGAATTTAATATACTTAAATATTATGGCGATCAGGTAGAACTTGAACATAAACATCAGATTAAAGGCCAGTCGGGAGCGGTGAAGCTTTTAGGTTTTAGAAATCGTCAAAGATCGGGAAGTTTTAATGAGGCTATTGAAGCATTCAAGGCTGATCCCAATAAAAATGCAACGACCTGTACCGGTTATAATTACGATTCTGCCAATACCAATGCACCAGACCTTTGTTGGGCTAGAAAACCAAACATAAAAGTCGGAGCTGGCATCAATATAGAACAAGGCATCATGGACGATTTGGGCGTTTTTTTCCGGGGCATGTATTCCGATGGCGATACCGAAGTGTATTCTTATGTTCCTGCTGACCGTTCCATATCGGTTGGCGCTTCAATGAAAGGGTTACGCTGGGGGCGCTTAAAAGATAGCATAGGACTTGGCTATGCACAGAGCTGGATTTCAACGCAGCATGTAGCTTATCTGAATATGGGGGGCATTGACGGGTTTATCGGCGATGGCAAAATCAATTACCAACCCGAACAGGTGGTTGATCTCTATTACCAATGTCATGTGCTTAGTTCGACCTGGGTAACGCTGGATTATCAGCATTTAGCCAATCCAGCCTACAATGCAGATCGGGGTCCTTTGGATATCTATAACGCAAGAATCCATTTCGAGTTTTAACACGGCTAACAAGTCCCTTTTTCCGCTAATCGATAGCTGTTAAATTGTCATCATTCATAGTCTCATTATCAATGATTAAGTTATTTAAATCCCGGCTAATTTTATTGTAACAAAGCTGTCATATTACAAAGTTATACTTAAATCATGATGAAAAAAATCAGAATTGAAAAACATAAACTGCTGCTTCGGCATCTTACCCTTGATGACTACGATAATATTGCAGTCTTAATGGAGAGCGTTTATGGTAATTTGGGTGGCGCCTGGAAGAAAGACCAGTATGAGTCTCAGGTAACGCGCTTTGCTCAAGGTCAGATAGCCATTGAAGATAACGGCAAGTTAGTGGCTGCCGCTTTAAGCATGATCGTTGATTATAATCGCTTTGGCGATGTTCATACTTATGCCCAGATTACCGGCGATGGCTATCTGACTCATCATGATCCGTTGGGGGATACCTTGTATGGTATCGACATTTTTGTTCATCCCGAATACCGTGGCTTGCGTTTAGGTCGACGCTTGTATGACGCGCGTAAAGAGCTCTGCCGAAATCTGAATTTGCGTCGTTTTATTGCTGGCGGACGGATTCCCGGTTATGCCAAATATGCCGATACCTATACACCGGTGCGTTACATTGAGGAAGTTAAAAATCGGGAGATATATTTGATCCGGTATTGTCGTTTCAACTGCTTAACGGTTTCCATGTACGCAAGGTATTGACCGGCTATCTTCCGGTAGATGCCGACTCGCATGGTTTTGCGACGCTTCTGGAATGGGTAAATCTGGATTATGTTGAAAAATTACCGTCCATTGGCAGCCCTAAAAACATTATTCGATTGGGTGTTGTGCAATGGCAGATGCGTACCTTGACCAGCGTCGAAGAGTTGCTAAAACATGCCGAGTTTTTTATTGATGCGGTATCCGGTTACCAGTCTGATTTTGTGCTGTTTCCGGAGTATATGAGTGCGCCGCTGATGGGCTTGTTTAACGACAAGAATCCTCCCGACGCCATTCGTGCCTTGGCC
>CAIKYI010000337.1 GCA_903831545.1 uncultured Methylobacter sp.
AACACCACGCAATGTCCGGCGCAAATTGAAAACACCATTGAGCATTTTTTTAGAACGCTTGCCAATGTCGATGGCTTTGGTCAAAAGACCGTAGAAAAGCTTCATGCTTCCGGGGTAAATTCTGTTTATGCTGTTTATCAGTCGGATATGCAGCAATTACAGGAAATGGGCTTTGGCGATAAGACCGCGCAAAATCTGCTCGATCAAATGCAACGCAGTCGTACTGAAGCTATTGAAGACTGGCGATTTCTGGGCGCATTCGGCATTTACCGAATGGGCTTGGGCAATTGCGAGCGCTTGCTGCAACATCATCACTTACTTGATATTTTTAAACTGACCGTCGAAGACGTGATTAATATCGAAGGTTTTGCCGAGAAAACCAGTGTCGCAGTGGTTGAATGTCTGGCAAAAATAAAACCTGATTTCATGCAAGTCTATCAACTGGGTTTTAATTTGATAGCAACGCCCTTTCTTTCGGAACAACATAAAAATATTAGCCCTATTTCCGGTAAAACCATCGTTTTTACCGGCACCATGATTCACGGTAAACGTGATGACATGAGTAAGGAAGCCAAACGCCTGGGTGCAAAAGTGGCAGCATCCGTCACAGGAAAAACCGATTTTCTGGTGACGGGTTCTGATGTGGGTATGGCAAAAATTACTGCGGCAACTGAAAAAGGCGTGCAGGTGATGAGTGAGGAGGACTATTTGGCCTTGTTGGGGGATATTTAGTTATCCAGGGGCGAATTGGTTCTTTCCTCAGGCGCTCACTGACCAATATATTGTTCTGAAAAACCTTATTTTTGCTTTTTTTCCTCAGGTTTTGCGCTTGATTCTTCACCTACGCTTTGCAATATCTCATTTTCGGTTTTTTTATTCATGACGATAATGGAAATTCGTCGATTAATCTGATCAAGCGGTTCGGTTGTCGGACTATAAGGAACGCTGGATCCCAGGCCTATAACTCTTAAAATTTTTGCTTCAGCAAGACCGCCTTGAGTCAATTCGTAGCGGGCGGCATTGGCTCGGTCACTGGATAGTTCCCAATTGGTATATTTATGTTGGTTGGGTGGGAAGGGGTGTGCGTCAGTGTGCCCGTTAAGGGTAACTTTGTTTGGTAATTCGTTAATAACAGGTGCCAATGCTCTCAAGATCAATTTGATTTGTGGTTCGGTTTCCGCGCTGGCCAATTTATACATGGGCCTGTTCTGGGCGTCGACGATTAGAACTTTTAAACCCTCGGGGGTTATTTCCAATTTGATTTGATCTTTAAATTCAGTTAATTCAGGTGTTGAATCTAACTTTTCCTGTATTTTTTCCTTTAACTGTTCGAGTTTCTCTCTCTCAATCGCTTCAGCTTTTAATTCGACTTCCTCAGGTGTAAGTTCTTTTTGTTCGGGGGTTGCGCCTTTGTCAACCTGGCCTTGATCTTGTGACGTAATATCTGAACCTCCCGCCTGGATAATACTGGTCCTATCACCAACATCCGCACCTTTGTCCTCTGTGGAAGCTTTAAACGGGTCTTGAAAGTATTCCGCAATTCCTCTGCGTTCAGGTTCGCTTGTTGTTCCCAGAAGCCACATCAGCAAAAAAAAGGCCATCATGGCTGTTACAAAATCGGCATAAGCCAATTTCCATGCGCCGCCATGATGAACGTGGCCGCCTTTTTTTATTTTTTTTATGATGATGGGTTGTTGATCGGCCATTTTTTTAACCTTTATTTATTTGCTCTAAGTTGTTCTTCCAATTCCATAAAACCGGGTCGCATCGCGGAAGCAATCATGGTGCGCATATATTCGGCAGTCATGGCCGGCGATACGCCTTTGGCACAACACAGCAAGCCCTTTTGGGCGCATTTATAAACATTGCCTGCGGCCTCGGCGCGTTCTGCCATAACAGCTGAAACAGGGTTGATATAACCATAAGCCAATAAAATACCCAAAAATGTTCCAACCAGCGCCGCCGCAATTAACTTGCCTAATTCTGAGGGCGGAATGCCGACTGACTCCATGGTATGCACAACACCCAACACCGCAGCAACAATACCGAAGGCCGGTAAGCCATCGCCGATATTCTGGATGGCTTTGACTGGCGCATGAGCTTCTTCATGATGCGTTTCAAGCTCTTGATCCATGAGTTCTTCAAGTGCATAGACTTCAACCCCGGTAACAATCAAGCGCAGGTTGTCGCAAACAAATTCCAGTAAATGATGATCGCCAAGAATCTTGGGGGTAAACACCGGGCTGCTTTTAGGGTCGTCGATAATACTTTCCAGCGACAACAAACCTTCCTTGCGTGTTTTGGTGGTAATGGCATAAAAACACAGCAACAACTCAAGATAATAGGCTTTGTTGTAGGGGGTACCTTTTAGGGTAGCCGTGGCGCCACTGAGGGCCCCCTTAATAACAGACATGGAGTTACTACAGATAAAAGCGCCTAAGGCAGCTCCAATAATAATTAAAAATTCAAAGGGTTGGAATAGAACGCCGGGATGTCCACCGGCTCCTAAATATCCTCCCATAATTGCTAAAGTGAGGACTAAATATCCGACAATGACTAACATGTAATCTCTTTTAGGGTTGTATTAAAAAAATTTGGAGTGCAGCGCGTTAGTAACGTAAGCTACGGAGCGTATAAGTTAAGACATTAAGTATGAAGTTACGCTTAATTGCCTTGGGTGGTTATTTTAACTTGAAATTGTAAGTATGGGGCTACTCTTTCAATGTTTTGTAACATCTTGGGGGTTTATCAAAAGATACTGGCAATCAATATAGCTGAATTCAATCCTGTTTGGCGGATATTACCCATAAATTCTATTCTGCAAATTTCAGCGCCAAGTAAACTATGATATAAACACTTTTTTGTTTGTTGTAGTGAACCCGCAACATCAGAAGATAGTCATTTATTTTGGAAGTGAGGTATTGTGACGACACTTTATTACAGCCATGCAGATTTTTTATTTCATAACACGGGGGCAGGGCATCCTGAATGTGCCGAGCGGCTCAGGTTTATTGAAACAGCATTAAAGGCCACCGAATTCTCAGGTCTGATCAGGCAATCAGCGCCTATGGGTTCCGAGTTACAAATTAGTCTGGTTCATCCCCTGCCTTATATTGATAATATTCTTAAAGCCATTCCCGAACAGGGTCACCAGTATTTGGATCAGGATACGGTGTTGTCAGCGGGATCACAATTGGCCGCTTTCCGTGCGGTGGGGGCAGTTTGTGATGCTGTTGACAAGGTTATGACTGGTCAGGCAAATAATGCTTTTTGCGCGGTTCGTCCACCGGGCCATCACGCAGAACCGGATGTGGCAATGGGCTTTTGTTTGTTTAACAATGTAGCCATTGCGGCTAAATATGCGCTGTTGCAATATCAGCTTGAGCGTATTGCCATTGTTGATTTTGATGTTCACCATGGCAATGGTACGCAAGACGTATTTTACAATCAGCCTAATGTCTTATATGCCTCCAGCCATGAGATGCCGAACTATCCGGGTACCGGTCATCCAAGAGAAACAGGCAAAGGCAATATCATCAATGTACCCCTGACTGCAGGTGACTCGGGTGTTGAATTAAGACAAAAATACAGCAACATCATTTTGCCGGCATTAACAAACTTCAAGCCTGACTTATTGTTAATTTCAGCCGGGTTTGATGCTCATAAGGATGATCCGTTAGCATCGATCAATTTGGTTGAAGACGATTTCGAATGGCTTACTAAACAGTTAATGTTAATCGCTGACAACAGCTGTCAGGGGAAAATCATTTCGGTCCTGGAAGGCGGCTACAATCTCAAGGCCTTGGCAGCCAGTGTTGCCATTCATGTTAAAACCTTAATGACTGGCTAGCGTTGATAATTTGCAAACGCTTGGTATGATTAATCATTAAGAAAATATCTTGCACACACGTTAAAAATGGATTCTGTTGGATATTGGGTTAAAATGGTCTGGATAGAACTCCCGCTTCGGATTGGCGGTGTAAAATTATAATAATGTATTTTTCTGAGGTCGGCGTATGCGTAAAAATCTTCTAACCTTCATTTGGAGTGCCACACTGCTTCTGGTGCATCCTCTCAGTCAGGCTGCGACAGATCTGCCTCCGTCGTCCAAAGTTGACATGGGCCCTGTAGAAGAAGTTTGTTCGGACTTTACTCCGGCCAAATGGCGTGAAGAACAAGTTATTGATGGCGTAAAGATACAAGCTTCGCATTTATGTAACCCTGATAATCCGGCAGATGTCGCCGCCTTTGTAAAAGGCACCAACGGCATTTCGATGGAAACGTTAATGCAAACGCAACTTGCGGCTGATGCCATTACCCTATCTGACGATGTTGATGGCGATGGCGATCCGGACAAAATAATTATTAAACTTGAAATTGCTGAACTGAACGGCCACTCGCCGGACATGAAGGACCCGACCACAACGTTTGATATTGCGCCGGGCATTCAGCCTACTTTTTGGGTTTATGCCCCAAAAACCCGTGACATGTCGACACTCAGTATTTATGAGCCGGTAGCCAATCCTTTGTTGCGCGTTCCGTCGCCAGTTATTCGTGTCGAACAGGATGACGTGGTCTGGATAGTGTTGGAAAATACCCATTATTTGCCGCACTCAATCCATTTACACGGTATTGATCATCCGTTTATGGATCATAGCGGCGCCGGTAACGATGGCGTTGGCCAAACAAGCAACATGGATACCATGCCTGGCGAAAGCAAAACCTATGTTATCAAGCCTCGTCAGCCGGGTACCATGTACTATCATTGCCATGTTCAGCCGCACACGCATATTCCAATGGGTTTGCAGGGCATTTTTATCGTTGAGGAAAATCGTCCCAACAACTGGCCACAAACGCTTAACGTCGGTGCTGGCCAGGTGCGTCATCCTTCGGTATCGGTGCTTGAAAAATATGCCCGTGAATACGACTTGCATTACCAATCTGCGGATAAAGAGTTACATGAGCTTGTGGCCCGGTCAGCAAATGATCCACGCCTGATTGCCAAGCACATGAACATGGAATATGACATCACCGATGCTACGGATGATTATTTCATGCTTAACGGCAGATCCTTCCCTTATACCTTAAGGGAATCGTTGATTGAAATGAAAAAGGATGAAAAAGTTAAACTGCGGATTTTGAATGGTCATACCGAGTCTTTTGCCATGCATATCCACGGTCACAAGCCGACCATAACCCATTATGACGGCGTAGATAATGGCCCCAGTTCTTATATCACCCGGGACGTACATGGTATGGCTCCGGCACAACGTATTGATCTTGAATTAAGCGGTGTAGATGATGGTTTGCACAGTTTTGGTCAAGGTATCTGGATGTTCCATGATCACGTTGAGAAATCATTTACTACGAATGGCGTGGGCGAAGGTGGCGACATTAGTCTGGTCGTTTATGATGGGTTTCTTGATGAAAAAGGCATACCAAAAGCCCATGGCATGAGCCTTGCGCCTTATTTCACCAAAAGTTTCTGGAAACGCAATTATCCTGTCTGGCAAGATTATGATGTTTGGCGTAGTTTAGGTCTGCCTGATCTGAAAGCCGAAGTTACTCCCTCTAAAGTTGCGGTACAAACCGTGCAGCAACAATGGGCACCAGAAACTCCGGCACCAGAACAGGAAGGTTCTGCCTTTGGAAAATTGCTGTTCGGATTGATCCTCGGTTTATTAAGCTATACCTTGGTCATAAAACGTGAAATTATTATTGCCTACGTTCGTAAGCTGCTTAAAAAGTAAAGTTTTACACAGCTTGTCAATTGCAGGGGCGAATGAGTTCGCTCCTGCACGCTACCAAACAGCGATTGTTTTTTACTAATGGACTTAAACGTATTAAAACAAAGCGTCAGTTCATCGCCTGCTTTTGTAATCGATGAAACGGACGTTATCAAAACCCTGCAAATTTTAGCCGAGCTAAGAAACCAGTGCGGCGTCAAGATTTTATATTCCATCAAAGCTTTACCTTTTTCCGCAGTCATGGACATCGCCAAGCCTTATGTTGACGGCTTTTCAGTTAGCTCATTGTTTGAAGCGCGACTGGCAGATGAGGTACTTCGGCAGGGTTCTGAGCAGCCTTTGCCGGGGCAGGGCAGTATTCATTTAACAACGCCTGGCCTTAGAGATGAA
The DNA here is from genome assembly GCA_903831545.1 of uncultured Methylobacter sp. Taxonomy (GTDB): domain Bacteria; phylum Pseudomonadota; class Gammaproteobacteria; order Methylococcales; family Methylomonadaceae; genus Methylobacter_A. The sequence goes on from CAIKYI010000337.1 coordinate 6,138, forward strand.
GAGTTGGACGAATTGGCCAGGCTATGCACGCATATCAGCTTTAACTCCTTATCCCAACATCAACGCTATGGCGAAGTGGCTCAGGCACAGACCTCTGTCGGTTTAAGAATTAATCCCAAGTTGTCTTTTTTAAATGACGAGCGATTTGATCCCTGCCGTCAGCAGTCAAAGCTTGGCGTGGCGCTTGAGGATTTAACTTCCCTGAAAGACATTCAGGGACTGCATGTGCACAATATTTTCTCGGCTACTGATTTTGCGCCCTTGCTTAAAACCATTGCCAAACTTCAGCAACATTTGGGAGCAGGTTTAGCTGAGTTGGAGTGGTTGAATATTGGTGGCGGCTATTTGTTTAGGCAAATTGCCGACCTACAGCCTTTTGTAGAACTGGTTAAAAAACTTAAACATGATTATGCTGTTGAGGTTTATATCGAACCGGGCAAAGCCGTGGTCGGGCAAGCCGGGCATTTGATAGCGACAGTGTTGGATAGCTTTGAAACTGACGGCGCAACCATGGCCATATTGGATACTTCGGTCAATCATAATCCCGAAGTCTTTGAATATCAGCGTCAGCCGGAATTATACGAACACGATCCCATGGGCAGCCATAGTGCTATTTTGGCGGGTTGCACCTGTCTGGCAGGTGATATTTTTGGCGAATACCGGTTTAAAACTCCCCTGGAAGTGGGTGATAAAGTAGTGTTTAAAAATATGGGTGCCTATTCGTTGATTAAAGCCAACCGGTTTAACGGCTATAATCTTCCAGATATTTATCTAAGTAATTCGCTAAAAGTAAAAAAAATAAAACACTATGCCTATGAAGATTATCGTCAGCATTGGCTAACAGCTTAAGAAATTATCAGTTGTAGTTAACTCGCAATAAATAAAACACCCCATAGATGCTGAACGCAGTGAAGCGCATCCTATAAATCTGAATTTTATTTCATAGGCGCTCTTCTTTAGTTTACAGGCAATTTCTTGTAAATATTAAATTTTCAATATAAATTAATTGCTTAGGCTAAATCCATTAGTATTGTCATGAGAATTTGATTTGACAATAGTGCTTCTATTTACTACCCTAGAAATCATAAGTTTTTTAAATTTCTATATTAGGGTCACATTTATGAAAAATATATCTTCGTTAAGCCTTAAAACTGTTATTGCAATTTCATTATCAGTTTTTTGTATTTCAGCTAACGCAGAAGTTGATGTCGATGCTGCAAAAGACTTTGCCAAGCAAAATAATTGCTTAAGATGCCATGGTGTCGATAAAGATAAAGATGGTCCTGCCTATACTAAAATTTCCGCAAAATTCAAGGCTGATCCTAAAGGCAAAGAAAAACTACTGGCACACCTGACATCAGGTGAAAAAGCAAAATTTGCCGATGGTCACGAAGAAGCCCACCCGATCTTGAAATCTGATGACCCAAAAGCAACCCAAAACCTGGTTGACTGGATTTTGTCTCTTTAAATATCAGTTAGCTTGACCACGAAAAATATCTTTTCGTGGTCAAATCAAATGTTTCCTTCTCGTTCGTAATAACCTGAATCTCTATAGTCACGCTTAAACAGCTTCAAGTTACGGATTTAAATTGCTAAAAATCTCACCGGGAATAATGCGCATCAATATGGGCGTTGCTTTGTTTGGGTGTTGTGTGAGTCTTAAAACTTACTGGAACTATGACTATGAATATATTAATTAAAATAATCCTTTTGTTTGGATTTTTATCGATGTCTGCGTATGCCGAAAATACGGCACCTCCCGTAAAAGTGGTTACGCCCGCTGCGGCAAAAGTTGCCGATAAAACTACCGCAGATGCCCTGGACAGAGATTCGGTTTGTACCAAATGTCATGATGAAAATGAAAGCAAACCGGTTTTATCGATTGCCCAGACCGCACATGGCAACAAAGCCGATTCACGCACACCTTCCTGTCAGTCTTGCCATGGCGAGAGTGAAAAACATCTAACCAACAAGACCGTCGCGCCCGATATTATTTTTGGCACCAAAAAAGGCACCAATCCGCCGAGCGAAGCCAAAGACCAAAATACACCCTGTCTGACCTGTCACGACAAAGACCAAAAACGTACCCATTGGCAAGGCGGCGCTCACCAGGTAGCTGATGTAGCCTGTACTTCCTGTCACGTAACGCATACGGCCCATGACAAGGTACGTGACAAACAGACTCAACCCGAAGTTTGCTTTACCTGTCACAAAGAGCAGCGGGCGCAAGTTAAAAAGTTTTCGCATCACCCGATAGGCGAAGGCAAAGTCGCTTGTGCCGATTGCCATAATCCGCATGGTTCAGCCGGTCCAAAAATGCTGGTTAAAAATACCGTTACCGAAACCTGTTACACCTGTCATGCTGAAAAACGCGGCCCGTTTCTGTGGGAACATCAGCCGGTGACTGAAGATTGTGTTAATTGTCATACGCCACATGGATCTAACATTACGCCTTTATTGAAGTCACGATCTCCATTCTTGTGTCAGGAATGCCATGATGGCTCGCATCGAAGTACAAATCCAGTTGCCGGAAATGCCGCAGGCACACAAGGCGGACTAACCTCTGTGCCAAGTGAGAATTTCACTGGCAGAGCTTGTATGAATTGCCATAGCATGGTGCATGGTT
>CAIKYI010000338.1 GCA_903831545.1 uncultured Methylobacter sp.
ACCGCTTCCCCGAAAGGGAATCGTCGCAAGAATCCATTTGTGAAGTGTAGGCAGCATTGACGTAAATGACCGTAGAACCTCTACGGCGAGAACCATTTTCTATTGCGCTGGCAATAACGCCTTTCGTCCAGGAGGATAAACGGCGACTCACGTTTTTACCGAATTTATTTCCGGCAATCGGTGAGGTTAAATCTTCGGTGACAATCACCGCAGCCTTATCAATAACCTGATTGACGGCTTCATGCACAATCGTTCTAACACCCACTTGGTGTTTAACGGCTTGCTTATCCAGTTTCTTGCGACCCAGGTTATGTTTTGTCACCCAGGGTTTCTTTTTGGCGATAGGCTTTAACTTGTTTCTACGCTGATATTTCAGCTTAAGCCGGTCTGATTCTTTGGTCAAGACAGCGCCCAGTGTTACGCCATGATGCACACCATCAGAATCGGTCAACACTTCGGTATAGCCTTTATCCACGCCAAGGGTTTGAGTGCCACAATCATTGGTTTTTACTGCTTCGGCAGCATAGTGAATTTCGACTTTGCCGTTACGCAATATAATTCGCAAATTACCTTTAGGCGCTACGGTGGTGCTTAACGGGATGGCAATACGCCTGCCTTTGATTAAACTGGGGATTTTTACCCAGATGTTGCCACCCAAGGTAAATATGGTGTAATCGTCGGAACGAACGATGATTTGATTATGGGTATGGTTATGCCCACGCTTAAAATTCTTACGCATGGTACGTGATAAATAACGATCATCCAGGTACTTGTCAGATTTTAACACCGTGTACAGACGCTTTTGCTCATCCTTGTCTTGTGTGTGGCGGCGTATGGATTGCTTAACATTGAATTTAGCCGCTTCCCTGCAAGCTTTAATATCGCCTATCGCATCACATAATGTCTGCTTCCAGGGCGTTGCGCCGACATTAAATTGCTTGCCTTCTTTTAACCATCCATCCCTAATGGTTCTGTCGCGCAGGCCAATACCTTTGATAGAACCGAAACGCTCCCACACTTCTGAGCGTATAGCGCCCAAGCGTTCAGCTTGCTCTATCAGTGCAGCAAACTTGCCTTGGTTAATCTTGTCGCTATAGGCTATCTGAGTTATCACTGACGGCTTCCTTTATGATTTTTTTATAGCGGCGTAGGCCATATAATCGGCATGAAAAACAATGGATGATCGCCATTAAATCTTGCACCATTTCTGATTCTGGCGACAAGGCTTCATTGTTGATGATGACCAATTTGCAGCCGTGTTGTTCAAGATAATGCTCAAACCAGTCCATGCCGAAACGGGCCAGACGATCTTTATGCGCGATGACTAAAGTATGGATTGCCCTGGCTTCAACCAGAGACATAATCCTGACAAACTGTTTTCTTTTTAAATTCAATCCTCCGCCCACTTCAACAATGGCTTCATCAACCGCAATACCAGCACCAATGCAAAAATCGGCAACCGCTTTTTGCTGTGACTGTAAATCATCTTTTTGTCCCGGGCTTGAAACACGACAATAACTAACTGCCATACGCTTATCTACTTTCACCCCAAGAATTTCTGAAAGTTGGTCATGGGTGTAGAACCGCCTATTTGTGGGTGTTCTATGCGCTTTTAGAATGCCTTCCCTATCCCATCGCTGTAAGGTTTTGGTAGTCTTGGCTATTAGCCTTGCAAATTCATTCGGTCTATATGTATCCATATTTTCTATTTATACGCACTTTCGCGTATAATATCAACTACTAAGTAGCA
>CAIKYI010000339.1 GCA_903831545.1 uncultured Methylobacter sp.
AGGCATGATTGTATTTTTAAAATAATATGTATTAAAATCAACTTGTTGTGTTTTTTTAATGTAAATAATTTGTAGTTAGTAATTTATAATACTTGGTCAAGTATATATTTCAAACGGTGAGTCGCCGTAAAAGTAAGCAATTTTCCTTAAGATATGTTGTTGTTTATTTAAATAATATCCTTGGCAGAAGCAATACCTTGTTTCGCTAAGCGCGTCTCTTAAAGTGATTGATGTCAGTGTCTTACGGTTAAAATGTTGTTTTTAAAGTTGCCTGCAGAATTGGTTATAATTTATAATAACCATAATATTTAAAGGTAATATAAATAGTCCAACATGCTTGTTTTTACTGAATATCCCAAAAAAAAGAGCTAATATGCAGAAGCCTTCTGTTCAATTACTTATGCTGTTAACTAAACGATTGGATTCAGCGATATAAAAGTTAATACTTGTCGCATAAATAGATAAAATTACAATAAATATTAATCACTTAGAATGTATTACCCTTTTGAAGCATAGGTATCCATACAACTTTTCTGCACAATAAAAACAATAGGTTGTAAAGATATCACACTCCCAGTTCTGTTGGAGAGGCAGTAGAACTTGTGTAGATGTTTATATTTTCAAGGGACTATGTAAAATAGCCATTTCGTAGTTGAATCAATAAGTTAAACTTAGGTGAGGGTGCGGTTATGAATATTAGAATCGATTTACGCAGCTCGTTTATTAGCGCGGGCTTTTCAATGATATTAGGTTTCCTGTTGTGGCAAACAGCCTCAGCGAGTAATGGGGAAGGCATTCCCAATTGGCTGTTTTGGTTTTATGGTCGACCGGAATGGATTTTAGCGCTGGTACTGGCCATCATCTTTGCCGGATTAGCATTACTAGCTTTGGTTGCATATCCTCGCTGGCGAGAAATTAATAACTCAAAGCCCAAGACATTTTATTCGGCAACTTTGGGTGGAGCAGTGCTGGGAGTTCTGATTGCCCTGTTAATCGCCGGCTCATGGAAGGCCTATATGTTTAACTATCAGCCACCAACCTCGGTGGTAGGAGCGAGCACAAATTTGGCATGGGATGCCAGTACATCATCCAATGTGGGTGGTTATATATTGTATTATGGCCAAAATAGCGGCAATTATACGGCAAACGTTGATGTAGGTAAAACGACCAGTTATACCGTTCAGGGCTTACAAGAGGGCGCTACTTACTATTTTAGGTTGAAGGCCTATGATACGACACGAACTATCCAGAGTGCTTATTCCAATGAAGCTACGTTAACAGTACCTGTTACACCTATAGTGACCGCAGATTTTACATCAAGTATAACCAGTGGTGTCGAGAACTTGATGGTTAATTTTACGCCCAAGACAACGGGGACAGTCACCAGTTGGGTATGGGCTTTCCCAGGATCATCGACACCTTCCGTCACCAACTCAACGGCCCAAGTTGTTAGCGTGACCTATCCTACCGCCGGGACGTATTCAGTAAGCCTGACGGCAGTTTCGCCCAGCGGAAGCATTTCCAAGACTTATCCGAATTTAATTACCGTCACGGCACCAGTACCACCGCCACCGCCCCCAATTGTTTTGCCTCCACCACCACCAGTTGCAGTCAGCAGTTTAGTTGGCTTGGTAGCGGCCTATGGCTTTGAGGAAATCAGTGGCACGACAGTTGCCGATGCTTCAGGTAATGGTAATCATGGCACAATTAGAGAAGCCGTCAGTATCCCTAACGGGCATAGCGGGAAAGCGTTAAAGTTTGACGGTGTAAATGACTGGATCACTGTCAATGACAGTCCCTCACTGGATCTTTCAACAGGAATGACTCTTGAGGCATGGGTATATCCAACCGTGTCAATGAACCGGACGATGACTGTAATCATGAAGGAGCAACCGGGCCAGCAAGTGTATACACTTTATGCGAATACTGATTCGAATCAACCTGCTGTGGATCCCTGGATTAACGGTGGTGAAC
>CAIKYI010000340.1 GCA_903831545.1 uncultured Methylobacter sp.
CTGGCATGCCTAATCCTTGACTATAAGCCGCTAGTTGCATTAGCTGTTCGTCATAAGCTGCGGTCTTGTCATCCACAACTTCTTTGGTTTTAAAGTCGATAATAATATCTTCGCAACAAAGATCAACTTTCCCGCCAAAACCGTCAACAGCAAATGACTTTTCACTTATCCATTTTTGATTGCCAAACTCTTTAACAACGGCAAAATAAGTATTCAATACATAATCTGGATAATCGCCAGGCTTTTTATTGAAATAATCTTCAATGGCATTGTGCATAGCAGTTCCACGATCAGCAGCTTCGGCGGACGTTGATTTGCTAATTGTCATAATCCGGCTAAACCAATCTTCTTCTGATTCAAGATCGCGTCTAGGAACGGTTACAGCGGCTTTTAAAACCTGCTGCTGTTTCCATAAATCAAGACCTGGTGCAGCTGCTACCCGCAAGATTGTAGTTACAGATGGCACTAAATTGTGTTCTCTAGCGTCACGCAAAGTTGTATCGCGTTCTTTGCCATTCTTGCCTATGATTGTGTACATAGGCGTTCCATCTGTTTTATACCAATGACCAGCCATTATTTTTGCTCCTTTGCAGGTCTGCCACGTTTAGGTTTCATCATTTCGCCAACTTCGTCAACGGTAATAGCGGGAATAAAGTTTTCTTTGTCTATATAAGCAGGAATAGTAATAGGAATATGTTTTTCAATATATTCGCCGCACCAATCGCCACCAGATTTAACCTCAACCTTTGGGAAACGTTTGCATGAGCCATAGTGACCATCATGCATATAAAACTTGCAGTCTTTGCAATTCATGGTCATTCCTAAAAAGGGATACTATCGTTAGAAAAATCATCCGCTGGCTGCTCAGACTTTTGAGTAAGTGCGCGATATTCTGGAGAGCTAACAATCATTTTTTTAACGCCATCAGACAAAGAATCAAACTTTGCGCTATCAAATTTGTTAAGGTCAAAAATCGATATGTCGTTAATACCTTCGGGCAAGCCATGCTTTTGAACAATGGCAGGAACAGCACTCAAACCTTCAACAGATGCGCGGGTTTTGCCATCCTTTTGATAAGTGGTGACGTTAATCATCGCAAACTTGCCTAGTATGTTTTCAACCTTAAACCCTTCAGGCATTTTGCTGAAGTCTAGGTTTAGCCAGGTTTGCAGGTGCTTACGCAGGGTGGCTTTTTCGCCAAGACTTGCGTTGTAGTATTTGGTAACGATTAACGGTTTGCCATCGTCATTAATTAACGGCTGGCCTTTGTCATCCTCACCATGCAATTCAAAGTAAAAAATCATTTTACGAGTGTAAGTGGCTTTACCTTCCCACTCGCCTTGTTGGGTTCCAAGATCGACAATTTTGTAAAGTCGGCCAAGATGTGAGCCAGCAGGTGCGTTCTTGAATTCTTTGTTGCCACCGGTGTTAGTCGTTGAAATTAGCATTTTGTTTACCTTTAGTTGTATAAGATGATTTACCGCAAGCCCAACGGATTAAGCTAATTTCGTCAGGTTCAAGCAGTTTTTCAATTTTCCAAAGAACCGCATCTAAACGTTCTTCGATTTCGTCCATAAGTAATTTTTGATCGTCCATGAGTAAAGTCCTATAAGTTAAGTCGCAAATTCACGACAGGAAACAGATTAAGCTAGATTAATTGACCTGTCAAACATTATTTGTTAATCTACGTTAATGAATGATTCTCAAATAATAGATATGTTAGGTGGCCCGACAGCTATAGCTAAACGGCTAAATATTTCACCGCCAGCGGTATGCGTGTGGCGTAAAAACGGCATTCCAGAAGATAAGAGGGTTTACCTGGCTGCTATGATTGAAGAACAAAGCAAAGGTTTAGTTACAAGAAAAGCTATGTTTCCAGCAATGTACGCATGGATATGGCCCGAAATTTCACTAAAAGGCACTAAATGACGCAAATAGTGCTAGTGTATTGGTACTAATTTCTCGCGCCGCTAATCTCCTCCGGCGGCTTTAAGCCTCAAATTAAACCTTGAGGCTTTTTTTTTTCTGTCCTATACTGTTGGTGTCAATGTAAAGGGCAGCGACAATTACGAACCTTTAAAGGTTGGTTCTTACCCCAAATTGGGAACGTGCCCTTTACACGGAGAGCCAGTCTTTAAGGGTTTTTTTACGGCCTCCGCAACCATAAAGGAATGGGAACGTGGAAGAGCCAACAAATCGCCAAGCTGTGCAGCAATTGCACAAAGCAATATCTCCGCAATATGCCGTTTTTGCGCGGACACCATCTGGTTCACAAGCCAAATTTAAATACCTTCACGATTCACTTGATTCGGCCATAGAACATTGCCGTCAATATGCTGCGGACAGAGCAGCGAATGGTTATTTTGATTACACATTTTACGCGGTCGAAATTAAGCACCGTGTAGGTATTGAGCATGGCAAGATCGTAGACGAGCCCACAAAGTAAGTTACCTATCCCAGAAGGTAACTGGGCGCACCTACCGCGATAGCAGCGAGCCTACATGGGCTGCCGTAGAGAAAACATTGGCTGTTCTGCACCCGAAAGCAAGCCACGTAGCCTGTCAGCGAGGGACTACACAAGTTAGGGAAGCACATGGTGAGAGACAACTTCCCTATCGACGAATCGCTGCCTTATGGGTTTTCTAGTCTGTAATCGGAGTCTTGAATACAGGTGGGAATAAGTGATAGAGCATAGGAAACTACATGC
>CAIKYI010000341.1 GCA_903831545.1 uncultured Methylobacter sp.
AAGCATCTTACCGCGCTTTATCCAATTGTTACCCCCGCTGATTTTTGGCAATTACATGGGGAATGAGAAAACCCGGCGACGATTTTTCTTAAAATGCACCACAAGGTTCAAGGCATAAGGGTAAATGGTTACAAAATCACCGGAAGCGATTTTGAACGCGCAATGCGCGGCCCAAAGGGTGAAGGGCAGGAAGCCCGAAATAAATGTTCGTAACGGGCCATTTTAAATTGTAAAAAATATTGACCGTCGCGTAGGGGCAATCCCTTGCGGTTGCCCCTGATAACAGGGCAACCTTAAAACGCGTCGGTAACAAAGGGCAGGCGTTTAAAGGGCAGGCGTAAAGCCTGCCCCTACGGTTTGGGTCGGAACAATAAAAATACGGACAGAAAAGCTTTGCCTACCCTGGACAGCTAATCCATACTGTAACGGCTAATGCTCCCTCTCAACGACACAACCTGATATCAAGACCAATGACAGAATCGGAAGGTGTAATAAAATACCAATTAAATCATACGCACCAAGCCATTAACCCGCTTTGCAACTTAACTGAAATCAACGCCTGGCGCACTATTGCAGTCCGCCTTGAGCTTATCGGACAAAATCCCGGTCGTTACGACAACCTTGGTTTTGGCAATATCAGTCAAAGGCTTGAGAGCCACAAGAATCAATTTATCATCAGCGGCACTCAAACCGGACACCTTAAAAACCTGAGCCCGGAACATTTTTGTCTGATCGTACAAGCCGAACCCCGGCAAAACCGACTTCAATCCTGCGGCTTGTGCAAACCTTCTTCCGAATCCCTGACCCACGCCAGCGTTTACGCCCAGAACCCCGATATCCAAGCAATTATTCATGCACACAGCCCTGAAGTCTGGACGCATACCAAAGCACTTCAGCTTCCCCACACGGACGCCGAAGTACCCTACGGAACCGTTGAAATGGCTATCGCTGTCGAAAACCTGTTTAAATCGGGTAGTCTGGCTAAAACGTCACTATTCACCATGCTCGGCCATGAAGATGGCGTCGTTGCTTTTGGAAGCAGCCTGCAGGCAGCATTTCAGGAACTGATAAACTATTTGTCACTGGCCATTGGCATTGAACAACAACGCCTTAGCCGATAGAATAAACCATTAATAATTAATCATTATCTAAAAACATGCCGGAAATCCAGATTTACACCACCAATATTTGCCCTTATTGCATCATGGCTAAACGCCTGCTCGACAAAAAAGGCGCTCACTATACTGAAATCAACGTAGATGCCAAACCCGGTTTAAGAGAAGAAATGATGCTTAGAACAAACCGCCGTACAGTGCCCCAAATTTATATCGGCGATTATCATGTCGGTGGTTTTGACGATCTCTATGCGCTGGAGCAACAAAAAAAACTGGATGATTTACTGCAAAAAAAGTCCTAACAGAATTGAACAGAGATTTAATAGAACACGGATCAGGGGGATTTACGCGGATTTTTGAAATCCCGAATTGCCTTTATCCGCTTATATTTTGAGCGGTCACCCGTGCGGAAACTTAATGTAGGATTAGTGCAACATAACCCGTAAGCTATTTGTAAATACTGGGTTAGGCTAGCGCTAACCCAACCTACCTTAGGCATTTTAATTCAATAAAATCCGCAACGGTTAATGCTTGCAATGTAGCTTAATGGGTATTTATTGCGAGTCGCCCTCCCTCCTTACTCATGCTCCGATTTACCATTAAAGTCTTGTTTAAGCTGGGTAAACTGCAACAACTGGGCTTCAACGCTGCCATTAAACGATTCAGGCTGATAAGCCCCTTGCTCGTTAAGCACTCCGGCTTCCATGCCAGTCAGTAGTTCCAGGGCCTCATCAACGGTAGTTACCGCATAAATATTAAACTGACCTATTTGTGCCGCATGCACCACATCCCAACGTAACATCAAATGCTTAATATTGGTCTCCGGAATAATAACGCCCTGGGTTCCGCTTAAGCCCTTTTTAACGCAAATATCAAAAAAACCTTCGATTTTTTCGTTAACCCCGCCTATCGGTTGAACCTTGCCCAGTTGATTGACCGAACCGGTAATCGCCAGATCTTGCCGTAAAGGAATTTGGGCTATCGAGGACAATATAACGCAAAGTTCTGCCAGCGAAGCACTGTCGCCCTCAATGTGTCCGTAGGATTGTTCAAATACCAGGCTGGCGGCTATCGAGAACGGCGTTTTTCGACAGTACCGGGCAGCGATAAAGCTGGATAGGATCAATACGCCTTTGGAATGAATAGCGCCGCCTAATTCAGTTTCACGTTCAATATCTACCACTTTCCCACTGCCTAAACGAGTGGTTGCGGTAATCCTTGACGGTTGCCCAAAACTGAACTCGCCTAACTGTAATACCGAAAGACCGTTTATCTGACCTATCACTTTGCCTTCTGTAGCTATTAATACCGTACCCCGATGAATATGCTCATAAAGCTTTTCTCTGAGTTTATCCAGCCGATGCGTTTTATGATCAATCGCCTGCTGCACATCGCTGTTGGCGATCAGTTCATGGCCATTGGTTTCGGCCCAATAGTTGGCTTCTGTTAGCAAATCTTTGATACTGCGCAAATGGGTCAAAAGTTTATCTTCATCACCGGCCATTCTGGCGCTGTGCTCTATAACTCTGGCTACTGCATTGGAACTTAACGACTTTAACTTTTCACGTCTGACGATAGTTGCCAGTAACCGTGCGTAGTCGTGGTCGTTATTTTGCCGGATAATCGATTCGTCAAAATCAGCTGCGACTTTAAAAAGATCATGAAACTCGGGATCATATTCGCAGAGCAAGTAATAAATCAGCGGCTCACCCATCAGGATGAGTTTTAAATCCAGCGGGATGGGTTCTGGCTCCAGTGATGACGTGCTGCTCAGGCTAAGCGCCCGCTCCAGCGATTCAATCCTGATTTCTCCGGACTGCAACGCTCTCTTGAGCGTGTCCCAGGCATAAGGTTGAAACAGTAATTTTCGGGCATCAATCAGTAAATAACCGCCATTAGCCTTATGCAGTGCGCCAGGCTTGATCATCGTAAAATCGGTAACCAATGAACCCATGTAAGCTTGATGATCAATGCGACCAACGAGATTACTGTAATTGGGATGATCTTCGTAAACGACTGGCGCCGCCTTCTGGTTGCTAAAATCAACCATCAAATTAACGTAATAGCGTTTAAATGGATTGGCATCCTGCGGCAAATCCATAAAAGAAAATGTTTTTTCGCTACGCGGAATAAAATCGAGCACATGTTCGACAAGATCTTTTTGAACATCGTTCAAATAACCAAGAATCGCGGCTTGTTTAGCGTATTTTTCGACCAGCTCATCGACGGAATGATTGACCGCAAGCTCTGCAACTTCACGGTTAAGCGCCTGTAACTTGCGTTTGGTTTCTTTACGCCAAAGGGGAAAATTTTTGACTAACTTAGCCAAGCGTTCTTGCAAGTTGTAAATATTTTTTTGTATTGCTTGCTGTTTATCTTTATCAAGCTTGTTAAATTGTTCCGGGGCAATGGTGTCGCCATTTTCATCCGCCGGCGAAAAAGCATAACCGGTTGTCGTTTCAGTGAGAATAATATGGGCATTAACAGCTTCTTCGCGTAACAGACTCAGCTCGTTAATTTCGCGTTGCCGCGACTCACTTTCAAGCTCGGAAGTTCTTGAGCGATATTCATCACCTTCAAACGCCGTAGGTATGGCGATACTTAGCTCGTCAATTAACTGCTCCATATCGTGCTTGAAAATCTTGCCGTGCCCGGGCTTCAGTTTAATGGCCGTTGGTTTGGCGGGCTGAATAAAATTATTTACATAGCACCAATCATCAGGAACGTTTTGCCGACAGGCTTCGTGCTCAAGCAACTGTTTTACGATAGTCAGTTTACCGGTGCCGGAGGGTGCCATTGCAAAAATATTGTAGCCATTTTTTTGTATGCGAATACCAAATTTAATGGCCTCGACAGCGCGTTGCTGACCGATGGCGATATCAATATCTTCGAGTTCTTCGGTGGAGTTAAATTTTAACAGTTCAACATGACATGATTTATAAAGTTGAGAAGGAGCCAACGGAGTATTTTTCATTATTTATACTCTGTTTGGAAAACTTGGCTTGTTAATCAAAACTACACCGAACGACAAGAATGATTTTTCAATACTGTGCTGAAAGATAGAATACACGATCCATCAAAAACACGAAAGGCACGCATCATTGGCGTTGGTTAATATAACTGGAAAGTGGTTTGCTATTTCGTGTTGAGGTTATAAAGCCAAAACGGGTTACGAGGTAATATGAGGAAAAAATTTGTGCAACCATTACAAAGCAACCTTTGTTGTTTTATAACGCTTCCGCGAGACATTTCCTTATGCAAAAAAAAGCAGGGCAAATCAGCATCCGTGCTGATTTGCCCTGCTTTAACTTGAAAACACCTTTGAATTTACGCTATCAATTGGTGCTGAACCTAAAACCTTATTTAGCCCCAGATACAGATTAATGTTATCCGTGGCTTAAATGCTTTTTAGTGTCCCTTTGAAAAAGTTTCTTTTTCAGACCCTTCATGCTCATCCGAAAAATCGAACATACTTCTTAAATCACCAATAGCAGGTTGATTTTCTGGAAGATATGAATGATCGTCCTGTTCCGGGTTAGGCAGGTTGTCACGACTACGTGCTGACAGTGGTTTTAACTTCCAGTTATATTCGATAAATTTCAGAATCGAGGCATGATCATGATAAACGTGATCCACATGACCTTTTTTAGCATAAGGTGAAACGACCAGGAATGGGATACGTGGGCCGTCACCAAAAAAGTCCAGATTTTGAATAGAACCGGTATCAAAATAACCACCACCCTCGTCGGTAGTAACAATGATCGCAGTATTAGCCCATAAGTCCGGCTGGGACTTAACTGAGGCTACCAAATCTTTGATAAACAGTTCATAAGCCACAGGCGCTGAATAACCGGGATGTCCACTGACCAGATTTTTGGGTACGACAAAAGAAACCGCCGGTAAATTACCGCTCGCCACATCATTTTGGAATGTTTCCATACCTTTTAAATGCTCACGCAAGGCTGGAGTATTCACCACATTTGATGAGCCATTCAGCGGATCGCCAAGGCTGTTGTAAACAACGGACTGGGTTGTTGAGTAAGTCGCGCTATCTACTGCGGCTGTACGATAAGGCTCAGGAATTCCGGCTGGAACCTGGGAATTTACAAGATAACGAACCATCGGATAGGTAGCATCATTAAGTACATCACCCGCATCGCGACCGGCCGTATACCATTTCCAGCTAACATCTTTTGCAGACAAAGCTTCGCCAATGGTAGGAATCGTTTGTGGGGGATAGACAAATTTATCGGCACCCAGTGCTTTAGCGGTTCCGTCTACGTTATAGGGGGTATCGTAATTATTGACCAGATAATAGGCATTCTTTTTACAGCGACTGGCGCGATGTTTTTCTTTAAGAACGCTTAAGATTGAGGCAACACCCGGTTGATTGGCATCGGAACAATTTACATAAGAACCGCCTTTATAACCATCCTGAATAAAAAAGTTGTCGGTTCCGTCTTTTGGATTAGGATTTTCGATCTGGTTGGCAGGCGGCACCATCACCCCCGAATTGTTATAAACAGCGACATCAGCAGTAGCTATGGCAAAAAAGTTTGCACCGGTTCCGCCCATAATCGATTGGTGAAAGTTATCGCTTAACGCGTAATCTTTAGCCAATTGCTTAAAGATTGGCGCATCACCCTGTGCCATATTAAAGAACCCCATCAGCTCGCCACCTTGCTGCGCGTTGCTCGGTGTAGGGCTATCAAGTCCATTATCGCCACCAGTACCCACGGTAGTCGCTACCCAGGTAAACAGGCTAAGATCCTTATTATTTCCCGCTGTTTGCTGCCACATTTGGAAAAAACGATGCACAGGATCGCCAGTTGCAGAAATCTCTGATCCATAAGGAACATACTTGGTAATTTGAAACGGACCGCTAGCAAGAGTTGCAGGAAATCGTAAATCGGGCGTACCTGTCAAAAATTGAAAAGACGGCGTTAGAATGCCGATTTGCAAAGGTTGTGGCAAGTTTGGATAAGCATTACCAAGAGTCGGTTTTACAGTATATTGATCAGTTGGATTAATGCCTTCACGCTGAATGGCTTTTGCGTAATTAGGCCCTGGCGTACCGTCAGCATTGATAATACCCAGAGACAATAGATTTTTTATACTTTGACCTTTAGGTGGCTGATAAGCGCCATACAAAGTATCGAAGGTTACGTTTTCGCCGACGACCACGATAACGTGTTGAATGGGCGTTGCCGGCTTGCTGGCAAAAGCAGCGCCACCATTTATCGCCAGGGCGATACCTAGCGCAAGGGACGAATAAATAAAAGTATTTTTGCGGTTCATTGGCAAATGCTCGAATCAGATGAATTGAAATAGTATCGTTATGATTACAAAAAACTATTTTCATAATCAGCACCAGCATGCCTGTTTATTATTACCGGTTAATGACAGTCGTATAATTAATTTGGTTTTTTCTTACAGCCATAATCCAGAGGTTCTTGTACTTAGGATGAACAAGAATTGTCTTACCTATTTTGCATTCCAATATTTACCTTGTTTGTCTCGGATCCCCTGTACTTCCAACACCTTATTTTTAACGTCTACAAAAATTGCTCCGCTATCGGCGGTATTTAACCATTTTGCATTAACTTCCCGGTAATTGGTCAAAACCTGTTTATGCGGATGACCAAATTGATTGCGATACCCGGCGGGAATCAATACATAACGGGGTTGTATGGCGTTGAGAAAGCCGCTTGTAGATGAGGTTTTACTGCCGTGATGCGGGGCACTTATGACATCGGCTTTTAAAGAGTCGCCATAGGTTTCAACCAGCCAGGATTCTGTTGCCGACTCGATGTCGCCAGTCAACAATACCGTAAGTTGTTCCGACTCTATTTTTAGCACACAGGATTTATCGTTTTCCGATACAAACGCCTGCTGAGGGGAAAGCATGGTGAACTTAACGCCATCCCATTGCCAGGTTTGGCCGGCCATACAGTCTACTGGCGCATATTGAACAAGCTGTTGTGGCGCGCTGGTCAGCACTTGTTCAGTTTTTATACCCCGCATTAGTGAGGCTGCGCCGCCAATGTGATCATTGTCACCATGGCTGATGATGAGACTGTCAATTTTGCCCAACCCTTTTGCGCGCAAAAAAGGCAGTAATACATTTTGCCCCATATCGCTTTGCTCGGAAAACTTGGCGCCCGTGTCATAAACCAGCAGATGATGAGTTGTTTGCACGACAACCGCCAGACCTTGACCAACATCAAGCATTGTCATCGCTATGGTGCCAGTATCAGGTTGTTTTGTCTCCGTAAATACCAACGGCAAAAACATTACGAAACTTAGCCACCGCGCAGGAATGCCCACCGGAGCCAGTAACAACAAAACACCCGGCACCGCAAAAAGTAAAGCCCAAAGCGCGGGCGGCGAATGATTGACCGTGGCCAGCGGCAATTCTGCCATCTGGGCCAGCAACCACCACAAACCCTGCAACATGGCATCTACAAAATAAAATAATTTGTCCGCCAGCGTTTCCGAGATAAACATGATGAGCACTGCCAACAAAGCCAAAGGCACCACAAGAAAACTGATGACCGGTACGGCAACGACGTTGGCTAACGGTGAAATCACTGAAACCTGTTGAAAAAAAAGCAATAACAAGGGCGACAATCCGACCGACGTGACCCAGTTTAACTTGATAAGCCCCCAAAAATGGCCTGGCGAGCCCAAACGGCCGGAAACGGCGTAAACAATAAGACTCACGGCAAGAAAAGACAACCAGAAGCCTACGGCTAAAATCGCTAACGGATCGAATGCCAATACCGCAAATAGAGCAATGGCTAAAGTATTAAAGGGACGGTTATTGCGCTGCAAAACAATGGCGGCCATGGCAATAAGCAACATAATCACCGAGCGCTGGGTGGGCACAGAAAAACCTGCCAGTCCTGAATAAAAAATCCCGACTATCACCGCCGAAATTGCTGCAATTTTTTGCGGCGACCATCGTAGCCAACCCGTCCAAGCCCATAATTTAAGAACCAAGAAATAAACCAGACCGGCAATCAGACCAATATGCGACCCAGAAATGACAACCAAATGCGTAGTGCCGGTTTTACGAAAAACATCCCACTGTTCTTGAGTAATACTATTGCCATCTCCAAGAGTAAGTGCTTTTATCAGGGCAAGACTCGGGCTGTCACCTAAATTGCTTGATAGCAGATCGGTAATGGTTTGCCGCCAGACAGCAATATTGCTCCAGGCTGAGTCTCGTCCCAATAACTGTGGTTTGGGGTCAGGACGCACATAACCGGTCGCCCCAATACCTTCGGTAAATAACTGGCGTTCATAATCAAATCCGCCAGGATTCATGGTACCGTGGACACGCTTTAATTTAACGGTAAAAGCCCAGTTTTGGCCTGCTTTTACAGTCTGATCAGGGTAATACCAACTTAATCTCAACTTGGCCGGTAATTTTTGTTCAGCTTTTGAATGATTGCCGAAGATCGCAGAAACAGCCTCCGACTGGCCTGTAGCGTCGCGGATTGCCACGCCCGTTCCCGACAGGCTTGTGGCATACACCCCATCCCTGGGGATAAAGTCGAAACGGACGCGTTTTTCGTCCTGCTCGGGCAAATCGGCAATAGTGCCGACAACCCGAATTTCAGTACCTTCCAACGGTTCCAGCAGGCGGCCAGACAATTGATGTATTGCAAAGATAGTTGCCCAAAGCACGCCGACCACAAAAAATAGACACCGCCAATAACGCAACCATGCAATAATGCAAGCAGCCAAAACACCAGCAATCAGCCATTTAATATCTGGCAATACTGGCAATTGTTGTACGAGTAATAGTCCGGCTAGAAATGACAGGGCAGAAACAACCATTTAGGGCCTTGGTGTTTTTTTGGTTAATAAAACCTTCAACTACTTAACTATTATTAAGTAGTATAGGCTTAATACCCTTTACCGCGTCTAGCGCAGAATGAAGCGGAACCGGGTGGCCTTTATTTTGGATACGTTTCTTTGGCTTGGCAAAGAAACGTATCCCGCCTTCGGGTGCGAGTACCCGATTAAAAAAATGGGTCGCGCTAGCGACACTACAACCAAGAACTAGCTGCAAAACAGCAGTACTTAATTGTAATAACAATACCAAAAATAGCGATGCCAAAAGAATCCATACAAAAACTGATCCACAAGTTTATCCCAGACCCTGAAGTCATCAAACGACACAAAAACCTGCAGTTTCTTGGCGATAAACTCCACGAACCTAACCTGTGGCACTTAAACAGACGATCTATTTCGATGGCTTTCGCCGTTGGTCTTTTTTGCGCCTGGATTCCATCTCCCATGCAAATGGTTTTTGCAGCTACGGGGGCCATTTATTACAGAGCCAATATCCCCATTTCCGTGGCATTGGTTTGGATAACCAACCCAGTTACCATGCCGCCGTTATTTTATTTCGCTTATAAAGTCGGGCTCTGGTTTATGAATCAGCCTCCGGGCACCCAAGAAGCTGATTTTTCCTTAAGCCTTATGTTTTCGGGACTGAGCGATGCCTGGCAGCCATTTCTGACCGGCTGCTTTGTTATGGGCATAGTATCATCGGCAATCGGTTACTTTGGCATTCAGTATTACTGGAACTATCATGTGACCAAAAAATGGGCGGAAAGGAAGGAGAAAAAGTTAAACGTTAAATAGTTTAACAATACTTTTTCCGTGAACCTTTAGCTTACTATAACCCCATCTTCCATGTGCAAAACTTTGCCCATTCTCGCTGCCAGTTCATGATCATGAGTCACTACCAGAAAGCTTACGTTCAACTCCTGATTTAATTCCAGCATTAACTGATAAACCTGATCAGCCGTTTTGCTGTCAAGATTTCCGGTCGGCTCATCAGCCAAGATCACCCCGGGTTTATTGATTAACGCTCGGGCAACTGCGGATCGCTGCCTTTCGCCGCCAGACAATTCGCCCGGTTTATGTTCAATACGATGTCCCAACCCTACCCGTTTCAATAAGTCCGTTGCACGAACACTGGCCAGCTTAACCGATAGACCGGCAATTAACAGCGGCATTGCAACATTTTCCAGTACGGTAAACTCACCCAACAGATGATGGGACTGATAGATAAACCCCAAAGATTTATTTCTCAGTTTGGCCAATTGGCCTGAACCGACCTGATTGAGATTAACGCCATCCAAAACCACTTTGCCACCACTGGGCTTTTCAAGCCCGCCCAAGAGATGTAGCAAGGTACTTTTACCTGAACCTGAGGCCCCCATAATAGCGACACGCTCACCCACGCCGATGCTTAAATCAACGCCTTTTAAAACTTCAACATCCAGTCCACCCTGGTTATAACGCATGGTCAACTGCTGGCATTGCAAGATGCTGGTATTATTCATATCTGAGAACTTCCGCCGGATTGATTTTAGCTGCCTGCCAGGCAGGATAGATGGTCGCCAATAATGACAATAAAAAGGCCATACCGGCTATCGCATAAACATCTGTCCAGACCAGTTTAGACGGTAACTCGGAGATGTAATAAACATCAGCAGCCATAAACTGCACATGAAACAGTTTTTCAATTGCAGGGACGATTGTTTCAACATTCAAAGCCAGCAAGACGCCGCCTACAGTTCCAAGACCGGTACCGACTAAACCGATAACAGCCCCCAGAACCATAAAAATCCCCATCACCGCACGCGAGGTAAGTCCCTGGGTCTTTAAAATGGCAATGTCACCACGTTTATCGGTCACCACCATCACCAACGTAGAAACAATGTTAAACGCCGCCACTGCTACAATCAGTAACAAAATAATAAACATGACCCTTTTTTCTGTCTGTATTGCCCTAAAGAAATTACTGTGGGCCAGCGTCCAATCGCTGACTTGATAATCATCATACAAAGCAGTTGAAAGGCCGTGCGTTATCTTGGGCGCGTTAAACAAATCATCAAGCTTGATTCTCAGGCCAGAAACAGCCCCTTCCAATCGAAATAACTTGGCTGCGTCGTCAAGATGAATCAAAGCCATATTGCGATCATATTCATACATACCAACCTTAAACACGCCGACTACTGTAAAACGCCGCATCCTGGGCACGATACCGGCTGGCGTAGAGTTGATCTGCGGACTGATAATAGTAATTTTATCACCCATAAAAACGCCCAGATAGTTGGCCAGCTCAACACCTAAAACAATGCCATACTCACCGGGAACCAGATCAGACAGCTTGCCCTCTTTCATCTTGTCAGCGACTTCTGAAACCCTGGATTCATAGTCCGGCAAAATCCCGGTCAACATAGTGCCGCTGACTCGCCGGTCGGCATTTATCATGACCTGCCCATTAATAAAGGGCGCAGTGCCTTCAACATGTGGATAATTTTTTAACTTCTGTTCCAACGCCTGCCAGTCATCCAACTGGCCGTATTTTCCGGTTGCAGTTGCATGTGACGTCATGCCTAAAATCCGCTCGCGCAATTCGGCCTCAAAACCGTTCATCACCGACAATACGGCAATTAAAGCAGTTACGCCAAGAGCTATGCCAAGCACGGACGTTAAAGTAATAAAAGAAATAAACTG
>CAIKYI010000342.1 GCA_903831545.1 uncultured Methylobacter sp.
AAGGTTGTTGAAAAACTGAGGCAGATGCCAAGGGTATAGGCATTGGCGCAGGTTGCTTTTTAAATTGGATTTGGCCCTACATATAAACATGTGTAGGCTGAACAAGCAGTCCCTGAATGCTGGTCAGCAATGTTCAGTTATTTACGTTCCTTGACACTAGACCAAAGCCAGCTTTGGACTCCAGAACTCAAAAATACTGGCGTTCAACGCTGGCTTTTTATTTCTAAACATCGGTTCTTGTGTTGTTGGGTAGTTAAGCCAGTCTTCTGGTATAAGTACCCATAATATTTTGGCTTAATCATCCGGGCGGAGCATAAATATCATGGATAATCAACGCGATTCAGCCGATAAATTACGTCAACTTGCGGAAGCAATGGATAAGGAAGATGCCGTCGAGTCGCCTGATGAAATGCAGCGGGTGCTCCATGAGATCCTGGTTCATCAGATTGAACTGGAAATGCAGAATGAGGAATTGCGTAGATTACAACTGGAGTTGGATGCTGCCCGGCAAAGTTATTTTGATCTTTATGATTTAGCGCCTGTCGGCTATCTGGTGCTTAGCGAGCAGGGTCTGATTTTACAGGTCAATCTTGCAGTGGCCACTTTAGTAGGGGTGCCCAAAGTAGAGCTGATTATGCAACCGCTCCACAAGTTTATTTTTAGTAGCGATCAGGACTGTTTTTACTTGCACCATAAACAACTCATTAATACAGGTAATTCGCAGACCTATGATTTACGAATGGTTACCAATGAGGATACACCATTTTGGGTTAATCTGGCCGCAACCTCGACCCTGGATAGCAATGGCCAGTCAGTGTTACGCGTGGTTCTAAGTGATATTACCGAACGAAAGCAAGCGGAAGTCGCCATTCAGAAGAGCAAGGAGGTCAAACGGGGGATTCTCAATTCAATTTCTGCCCACATTGCTGTTTTGGATCATGACGGGGTGATTTTGACTGTTAATGATCCGTGGCGACGTTTTGCCCAAGAAAATAGTACTAAGTTTGGTTGCTCACTATCAAAGTTAGATGTTGGAACTAATTACCTGGTGGCTTGCCGCCCCGTAGCTGCCGGTTTTGCAACTACTGAGGTGATGACAGCACTTGATGGTATCCAGGCGGTGCTGGATCGAAGGCAGCCCAGTTTTAGCCTTGAATATGCTTGTCATTCCAGACAGGAACAACGCTGGTTTAGTATGAACGTCACACCTCTTGGCATGACGAAACTGGGTGGCGTTGTCATTACTCATACTGACATTACCAAACGTAAACTGAATGAGGAGGTGCTGTGGCATAACCAGATTATGCTCGCGCGCACCGAGAGTCTTGCTCATATAGGCAGTTGGGAATGGAATCTGGTAACAGACACGGTGAAATGGTCAGATGAGTTATTTCGCATCTTTCAGCGAAACCCTGCAGATGGAGCGCCAACCTATGAGGAACACGAGCATCTTTATCACCCGGAGGACATTCAACTGTTAAAAGATGCTGTTGAAGCCGCCGTAAACCATGGCATACCTTATAAGTTGGAGTTACGTGCCCTTCGTAAGGATGGTAATACGCGAGCTTGTATAGCCACAGGTCAAGTCGGGGTTGCCCCAAACCAAATAGATACCATTTTGTTTGGGTCATTACATGACATTACTGAGCGTAAGCAGGCCGAATTGGCCGCACTTGCGACTCAGGAACAGTTGGAATCAATGACCTCACAAGTGCCTGGTGTAGTTTATCAGTTTGTTTTAAATGACTTGGGGGCATTGAGATATCTTTATCTTAGCAAGGGCATTGAAGATCTTTACGAAGTTACTGCTGACGATGTCCTTAGGGATTTTAGCGTATTAACGCAGTGCATCCTGGCAGAAGATCTTGCCGCTTATCAAAAGGCGGTTGAGCATTTAAGACAAAATCCGTGTAAATGGGAAAACCAGCATCGTATCAGAACACCGAGCGGTCAAATAAAATGGGTTCAGGGGCGGGCTAATCCCAGGCAACAAATTGACGGCAGTATTTTATGGAGTGTATTGCCAGTAAAATACCGTTTAATACTGAAATCTCGAGTGAAGGTTCGCGTTATTATATTACGAAATTAAGTTTTTCTCACTAAGAACAGGTCATAAAATGAAATATTC
>CAIKYI010000343.1 GCA_903831545.1 uncultured Methylobacter sp.
GGATCAGGCAACCCATCAACTTGGAACCCAGTACAACGTCCTGGTGACAACAAATGGTCTATGTCATTGTGGGCGCGTGATGCGGACACAGGTGAAGTTAAATGGGTTTACCAAATGACTCCACATGATGAATGGGATTTTGACGGTATCAACGAAACTGTTTTGGTTGACCAGGAAGTGAAAGGTAAAATGCACAAAACTATCGTGCATTTTGACCGTAACGGTTTTGGCTATACTCTGGATCGTGAAACTGGTGAATTGCTTGTTGCCGAGAAATTTGACAAGTCTGTCAATTGGGCAACTCACGTAGATATGAAGTCAGGTCGTCCTGAAGTTGTTGCCAAGTACAGTACTCAGCAAAACGGCGAAGACGTTAATACTACAGGCGTCTGCCCTGCAGCATTGGGAAGTAAGAACCAACAACCGGTTTCTTACTCGCCACAAACCGGTTTGTTCTATATCTCAGGTAACCACTTGTGTATGGACTACGAACCATTCGAAGTTGCTTATACTGCCGGTCAACCCTATGTTGGTGCAACTTTAACCATGATGCCTGCTGGTGCAGACGTATTGACTGGAAAACCTGACAATACAACGAACCTGGGTCAATTCACGGCTTTTGATGCTAAAACAGGTAAAATCGCCTGGTCTAACAAAGAAACTTTCTCTGTTTGGTCAGGATCTGTTGCAACTGCTGGTGGCGTAGTATTTTACGGTACTCTTGAAGGCTATTTGAAAGCGGTAGATGCTAAAACCGGTAAAGAACTGTACAAGTTCAAAACTCCATCCGGCATCATCGGTAACGTTAATACTTGGGAATATAACGGCAAGCAATATGTTGGCGTTCTTTCAGGTATCGGCGGATGGGCTGGTATCGGTATCGCTGCAGGTCTTGATAGTGGCGAAGCCGGTTCAAACTCAGAAGGTTTGGGTGCGGTTGGTGCATACAGAAGCTTAAGTTCATTCACCAAATTGGGTGGAACTTTAACTGTATTTGCTTTGCCTAGTAACTAAGCATTCAATGTTACTTTCTGCCGTGGCAGTTGGTTAACTTGTAAGCTTAAGCTATCTGATTTTTTGGATTGCGTAAAAAAGCCCCGGTTGATTTATCAGCCGGGGCTTTTTTTATATTCCCGTAGATAGGCTTAAACGCATTTTTTGCATCGTAAGCCAACGGGCAAACATTATTTTTTCGGGTTACGTAATACTAACCCGGCCTTATATCTTATTATTTGATACATACTGGGAGATTTAAATGAGGACTTTACCTCGCCTTAACACCATAGCTGCAATTCTGTTTTTAGCCATGTTCAGTTCAGTTAGTTCTGCCCAAGAAAAGTTCAAGGTTTGCGCTGATCCGCTTAATCCACCTTATTCAACAAAAAACAAAGACGGCTTTGAAAACAAAATTGCTGAACTTTTTGCCAAAGAGCTTGGTCAGCCCCTTGAGTACACTTGGTTCCCCCAACGTATTGGTTTTATTCGCAACACCTTGACTGCTCCTTTAAAAGATAGCGATGTCGACAGTGCCGAATTCAAATGTGACGTCATTATGGGGGTTCCCGAAGGCTATGACCTTACTTTAACCACCTCGCCATACTATCAGTCCACTTATGTGTTATTGATTGCCAAAGGGCGTGGTTGGGACGATATTACCGATGCAGCACAATTGGCGAGTTTGCCTTTACAAAAACAGGAGTCAATCAAAATTGCGATGTTTGACCGTGGCCCTGGCACGACGTGGATGCAAAAAAATGGATTACTTGATGTAGGCATTCCTTATCAATCGATGTCGGGTGACGATGATAACAATGTGGCTATGCAGATTGAGAAGGATCTTAAAGCGGGAAAAATTGATATGGTAATCCTGTGGGGGCCTATGGCCGGCTATATCGTTGCACAAAGTCCAAAAAACAGTTATTCAATGATTCCCATGAAATCGGTTCCGGGCATGAAGTTTGAGTTTGCAATGGCGATGGGGGTTCGCAATGGTGATAAAGGCCGAAAAGAAGCCCTTGACAAGCTGATAGTCTCAAAAGCTGGCGAGATTGAGGCTATCATGAAAGGGTATCATATTCCATTGATCCCGATCGTTAAACCGACTAATGGTGAAGGTAAGGATTAATCTGTGCTTTACGAAGATCGCGATAGAAACTATAAAATTCGTGATCTTCGTAGTAAATCAAAGCGCATGTGTCATGCAATTCAGCTAAAGGTTAACTAATTATTTACGATTAAATAAACCAACGAGATAGCTAAATCTTCCCGCTCGTTCAGCGGATAGCTGATCCCATTGAAAACGCCATTTCCAGTTGCCGGATGTCGTACCTGGTATGTTCATACGATGCTCGGATCCCAGTTCCAGAATATCCTGCATCGGAATGATTGCAAGATTGGCAACGGATGCCAAGGCCGCATGTACCAGTGCACAGTGCAAAGATAATGCAGGATTGCCAAGATAATTGGAAATATAGTTCTTTTCGTTGTCGCTAATGCTATTTATCCATCCTAATGTTGTGTCGTTGTCATGAGTGCCTGTGTACACAACACAGTTCCTTTCATAATGGTCTGGTAAGTAGGGGTTATCAGGTCCACTACCAAAAGCAAATTGTAAGATTTTCATGCCGGGTAAATTGAATGCATCCCTCAGCGCAACCACTTCATCGGTAATGATGCCTAAATCTTCAGCCACCAGAGGGATAGAGCCAAAATGTGTTTTAATCGAATTGATCAAGGCTTTTCCGGGCGCTTTAACCCACTGACCGTTTTGGGCTGTAGGTTCATCGGCGGGTATTTCCCAGGCGGCTTCCAGGCCACGAAAATGATCAATACGAAGAATATCAAATTGTTCAATTTGAGTGTCCATTCGTTCAAGCCACCAGTTAAAGCCGGTTTTTTTTAGATATTTCCAATCATAATGGGGGTTTCCCCAACGTTGTCCAGTCGCAGAAAAATAATCGGGCGGCACGCCTGCAACAACAGACATTTCACCAGATTCGTCAAGTTTAAAAACTTCACGGTTAGCCCAGACATCAGCGCTATCATAAGAAACAAAAATAGGTATATCGCCAAATAAAAGTACATTATTTTTGTTGGCATAGGTTTTGAGTTCCATCCATTGCCGAAAAAAAACATATTGTTCAAATTTAATGCTTTCTATGCCGGAGGATAAACGGTGACGCGCTTCTCTTAGTGCTTTTGAATCTCTTTCCTTAAGATGTTCAGGCCATTGATTCCAGCATTGTTGGTGATATTCATTTCTAAGCACCATAAACAAAGCAAAATCATCAAGCCAAAATGCTTTTTCCTGGCAGAA
>CAIKYI010000344.1 GCA_903831545.1 uncultured Methylobacter sp.
AGAACACAAATAGCTTTCAAAAATATACCTGCTCAATTGCTCAATCTTGCCAAGCTAAGCGGTTTTGATCAATCCAGCCATTTTAATGAAGGCTCAATCGAACAGGCTCAAAACGAAAACATAGACACGAGTGTCTAAGTTTCCAGTATTGATCCGTTAACCTTTAACCCTGATGCTCAAAACCTAAATTCTATGGATAAAT
Organism: uncultured Methylobacter sp.; assembly: GCA_903831545.1. GTDB lineage: Bacteria > Pseudomonadota > Gammaproteobacteria > Methylococcales > Methylomonadaceae > Methylobacter_A. Next base: position 203 of record CAIKYI010000344.1, read on the forward strand.
TAATTATTACCGGTGGCACCCAACTTTCTGGAGAGCTTCGTATCTCCGGCGCCAAAAATGCAGCCTTACCCATTCTGGCCGCTACCTTACTTTCTGAAGCTCCAGTTAGCGTCGGCAACATTCCACATCTCCATGACATAACCACAACCATGGAATTACTGGGTCGTATGGGCGTTCATCTTACCGTTGATGAAACCATGAATATTGAGGTCGACTCCAGTACCATCAACAGCTTTGTCGCACCTTATGAATTGGTCAGAACCATGCGTGCCTCGATACTGGTTCTGGGTCCTTTATTAGCCCGCTTTGGCGAAGCCCATGTCTCTTTACCTGGAGGCTGTGCAATCGGCTCACGCCCTGTTGATATCCACCTAAACGGTCTGTTGAAAATGGGTGCTGATATTACTGTCGAAAACGGTTTTATCCATGCCAAAGCCACTAAATTGAAAGGCTGTCGTCTGGTTCTGGAACAAATCACCGTGACCGGCACTGAAAATTTGTTAATGGCCGCCACCTTAGCCGAAGGTACTACTATCATTGAAAATGCTGCCAAGGAACCTGAGGTTACTGATCTGGCTCATTTTCTAAATAAAATGGGCGCCAAAATCACTGGCATAGGCACTGATGTTCTCGTTATTGAAGGCGTCGAAAAATTGGGTGTCGAAAGTATTCATTATGACATCCTGCCAGACCGAATCGAAACCGGTACCTATTTGATCGCCGCTGCAATTACCAGCGGCAGTATCAAACTGAAAAATACCCGACCTGACATTCTGGACGCTGTTCTGGCAAAACTGGTTGAAGCAGGCGCAGAAATCACCACCGGTGAAGACTGGATCAAACTGGACATGCACGGTAAAAAACCCAAGGCGGTTTCTGTTCGGACTGCTCCCTATCCTGCTTTTCCAACCGATATGCAGGCGCAATTTACCGCCATGAATGCTATCGCTGATGGCGTGGGTATTATTACTGAAACGGTTTTTGAAAATCGCTTTATGCATGTTCAGGAATTGCAACGCATGGGTGCCGACATCAGGCTTGAATCAAATACCGCAATCTGTACCGGCGTTAAAAAACTGACCGGCGCTCCGGTAATGGCAACGGATTTAAGGGCTTCAGCAAGCCTGGTAATTGCCGCACTGGTAGCTGAAGGCGATACCTTGGTTGATCGTATTTACCATATCGACCGGGGCTATGATCACATCGAAGAAAAACTCGCTCAATTGGGCGCGACCATCCGCCGCGTTCCTAAATAAGGTTTAACTATGCTGACTATCGCCGTATCTAAAGGCCGTATTTATGAAGATGCCCTGCCGTTATTGGCAGAGGCGGGCATCACGCCCATTGATGACCCGAATACCTGCCGTAAACTGATTTTACGTACTACGCGGGATGACGTGCAACTGGTCATTATCCGCGCTACCGATGTACCCACCTTTGTCGAATATGGCGCCGCCGACCTGGGCATTGCAGGTAAAGACATTTTGCTGGAACATGGCGCTGAAAGTCTTTATGAACCTTTGGATTTAAATATTGCCTGCTGTCGTTTAATGACCGCAGCCCATAAAGATGCGCCCGAAATTTCCGGGCGGGTTAGAGTGGCAACCAAATACGTTAAAATCACCCAACGTTATTTTGCAAGCCTGGGCATCCAGGCTGAAATCATCAAATTATATGGTTCTATGGAACTGGCACCGCTGGTCGGTCTTGCCGATTGCATTGTTGACCTAGTTGATACCGGCAACACCTTGAAAGCCAATGATCTGGAACCGCGTGACCTGATTATGAACATCAGTTCCAGACTGGTAGTGAACAAAGCCGCGATGAAAATGAAGCATCAGGCAATACAATCTCTACTGGATCAATTTGAAAAGACTTTGGCGAATAGAGCTTAGTAATTCATTTAATGTCCACGAAAGGCACGAAACTGTTTTGTAGGTTGGGTTAGGCAATAGCCGTAACCCAACTCACCAACGTGGCAAATGTCGGGTTAGGCTAGCGCTAACCTAACCTACATCGTTTAACAATTTTGGTTACTGCTAATGTCCAATATAAATATCACCCGACTCGACGCCTCATCAGCTGATTTTGATCATCAATTAAAAAACTTACTGGCCTTTGATGAAACGGACGATCTTGAAATACATCAGCGGGTTTTGGCTATTATTGCCGATGTCCGTAAAAACGGGGATCATGCGGTTATTGACTACACCAACCGTTTTGATCAGCGCACTGTCTCGCAAGCCTCTGAACTGGAGTTAGCGCCGGAAATTCTAAAAGCAGCCTGGGAAAGCTTACCTGCAGAACAAGCTCAGGCTTTACAGACAGGTGCAGACCGTATTCGCGCTTATGCAGAACATCAAAAGATAGAACCATGGCAATATACTGAAGCTGATGGCACGATTCTGGGACAAAAAATAACACCGCTAGATCGTGTCGGACTTTATGTGCCGGGCGGTAAAGCCGCCTATCCTTCATCAGTACTGATGAATGCGATACCGGCAAAAGTTGCGGGAGTAGGGGAACTGGTTATGGTTGTACCCACGCCTCATGGTGAAACCAATCAACTGGTTTTGGCCGCCGCTTATCTGGCGGGCGTCGATCGCGTATTTACCATCGGTGGTGCACAAGCCGTTGCCGCGTTAGCTTACGGCACTGAAACCATTCCTGCGGTAGCGAAAATTGTCGGTCCCGGCAATATTTATGTCGCGACCGCAAAAAAAATGGTGTTCGGGCAAGTCGGGATTGACATGATTGCAGGTCCTTCCGAGATTTTAATTATCTGCGATGGCAAAACCAATCCAGACTGGATTGCAATGGACCTGTTTTCGCAAGCCGAACATGATGAAAATGCCCAATCAATTTTGATCAGTGATGACGCAACTTATTTGGACGCTGTTGAACAAAGCATTAACAAATTATTGCCAGGCATGGAGCGCGCTGACATCATCAAAACATCGCTGACTAAGCGCGGTGCATTGATCAAAGCCAAAGACTTAAATCAGGCAGCGGAAATTGCAAATCTTATAGCGCCTGAAC
>CAIKYI010000345.1 GCA_903831545.1 uncultured Methylobacter sp.
TAGTAAGATTCATATTAAATAGGAGCATTTAAAGCCCGCAATTATTTACCAGATATGGTTAAAGGGGGCTGTAAGTACTGTCAGATATGGCTTTTCATTTAAGGCAGATAGGGCATTGAGAATAAAACAAGGCAATGCCCGAATGCCTTATGACTTAATTCCAATTAATGCATGTCGTTTAATGGTATCGGCACTAGGAACTTTGCCGCCACGACCAGATATGCCGTCTTCACCATTAGCCTTACGCAGAACCATTTCTTTTTGTATTTGTATAGCAATTTGTTCGATGCTCAAGGTTGGCTTGGCTTTATAAATTATTTCACCGATTTCCCTGGCTTTAACCTGCCAATTATATACATCAGTTATTTTTTTACTAAAATCGTTGGTACTATTTCTGTTGAGGTGAGGAGTTACCTGTTCGCGATAATCATCAAGCTCATTTGCTTTTACCCATGCAAGAAAATCTTTGAATGAGCAGACATATTCTTTGGGATTATCGCTGAATTTATCTGGGAATGCTTGAATTGCACCTGTACTGACGGCCCGTTGCAAAGTAGTTAAGTTATAAATGTACAGTCTTTGAGATTCCTCATCTTCTAGTGCTTTCTGTGAGGATCTAGGTAACGGCGGTATTCCTGTAAGTGTTAAAGCATATTCCTCCAAAGTACGAATAGGTTTTTTTGAGCAAATTATCAATGCTAACTCATTCATCAACACTCCATCAAAGCTTAAACTGTCCTGAAAGTATTAACCAGAAACGGGAGGACTAATCCCGCTTATTGCCAACTATGGCTATCCGGTTGAGTTTGTTTTATTTCGTGCTTTATCCTATCTTTTTAAACGGCAATACCACCGCACCATTTTTTAGGGTATCCAGATAATCTGACCATTGCTGCATCATTTTGTGTCGTTCGGGTAAATGCGCTGTCCGGTTATAGGCGCGTCCATTGGGGTCTTTTACGGCATGGGCAAGTTGATGCTCAATAAAATCAACTCTAACACCCAGTACCTCGTCAAGTATGGTTCGAGCCATTGCTCTAAAGCCATGTGCTGTCATTACATCCTTGCCATAACCCATACGCTTTAAGGCGGCGTTCAATGTATTCTCACTCATGCACCTATCACCGCGGGGGGTACGCTCCGACGAAAACACATAACGCCCATGGCCTGTTAGCGGTTGTAGCTCTTCCAATATTTTTATAGCTTGGGATGACAGCGGCACAATGTGTTCCGTCCTTGTTTTTGAAACAAAGTAACGCCATTCTTTAGCAACAAGATTGATATGCTCCCACTCTGCCGCGCGTAATTCTCCAGGTCGCACAAATACCATTGGTGCAAGTTTTAATGCACAAACAGCGGATAATGACCCCTGATAACTGTCTATTGCTCGCAGTAATTCCGCAACCTGCTTGGGTTCTATAATTGAGGCAAAGTGTTCACCTTTAGCCGGGGGCAATGCCCCACGTAAATCTGGCGTTATATCTCGCGACACTCTGCCTGTTGCGACAGCATAGCGGAAAACCTGCCCGCATATTTGCAATGATCTGTGGGCCGTTTCAATAGTGCCTCGATCTTCAACGCGCCTTAAGCATGTCAAAATATCCATTGGCAAAATATCGGTTATGGGTTTTCTACCCAGCCAGGGAAAAATATTTCTTTCAAGCATCCGCTTGGAACGATTGTTCTTATCATCCCAGTTATTAACTTTTTTTTCACCCCACTCCATAGCGATATACTCAAAGCTGTCAATAATAGTTAATCCAGCATCAAGACGGTTTTCATTTTCAACAATCAACTTCTGCTCGGCTTTTATTTCTTTTCGTGTGTCGCTAGGGTCAGTGCCATTAGCAACATTGGAGCGGGCTTCTGCTGCTTTACGTCGGGCATCAGCTAAGCCGGTAACAGGATAAACTCCAACTGATAATGTTTTGCGCTTACCGGCAAACGTATAATCGAATCGCCACCATTTAGCACCGTTGGGTTTGATGAGGATATAAAGCCCGCCGCCGTCATTTAGACGTTTGTCTTTATCAATAGGCTTTGCGTTGCGGATAGTAACGTCTTGCAGTAATTCTTTAGCCATTGCAGTAACTCCGATAACAGTAACACTGTAAATTGCCTGTTACTGTAAAACTTACTGCATAACTTGTCGACTGTTACTGTGTTTTATTGCACTTCGCTGGACAATAAAAAACCCACTAAGCCTTATGACTTGCGGGTTTATGTACTTCGTTGTATCTGTCTGAATCTACTACTGGAGGCTGCGGGCGGAATCGAACCGCCGTAGATGGCTTTGCAGGCCACTGCATAACCATTTTGCTACGCAGCCTAAA
>CAIKYI010000346.1 GCA_903831545.1 uncultured Methylobacter sp.
AGGAGCGTGGGAACGATAACTGGTGTTTTCACCAGGGGTCAATTTCTATCAAGCCCGGCAGTCCGGCATAATGACTGGCGCTCGAATAGCGCCAATGTTCAGCCAGGTTTACATAGCCGCGTTTTACCGGGTTGGCATGGATGTAGTCTAATTTCTGCCTCATCATGGCTTCGCTAAAGACCAGTTCGGCATGAACGCCTTCCTGCCAGAATTGGTAGTCTCGGTCTGTTTTGTGCGCGGTTTTAAAAAAGTGCAAATGTGCCAGTAAGCGATCTGCATGCTGAGTCTGTAAATGATCGATAATCCTTCGCGCAGTGAAGGATTTGAAGCTGGCTAGGCATTTGTTCAGGTTTTTGGCTTGCGCTATGAAATGTAAATGGTTTTCTAAAATAACGTAACCATAAAGCCGCAAGCCTTCGTGTTCCTGTTGATAGCGCCAGTAATCGAGCACGATTTGTACCGTCTCGGGACGGGTAAAAATAGGAAGCTATTCCAGCACTGTGCAGGTCATGAAGTGCGGTTTGCCAGGTTCGGTTATGGTGTAGCGACTTCTGCCCATATTGATTTTACTCTGCTGTACGGGGTTTCCACGCCGGAGCATGGGAACGATAACCTGGAGCGAGAACGATACGCGCTTTTTTTGTTATGTTAAAATATCGGACATTGAATAGACTGTCCGGAGAACAAAAATGACTGATGATGAATTAAAAGCTCTGGTTGCAAGCCTTGCCGTTGACAGCAAAAACCTGCATGAAGCGCAAAGGGAAACTGATGCGCAAATAAAGGCGACTGATGAACAAATGAAGCGCACCGATGAGAAGTTGGAGCGCATTGGCATTAGCCTGGGCAATATTGGGCAAAATCAGGGTGATGTGGCGGAAGAGTTCTTTTTTCAAAGTCTGATAAAAGATAATCACTTGGGCAGCATCCGCTTTGATGATGTAACGAAAAATATGGCAAAACACCGGGGTCAACTTCAGGAAGAATATGACTTGGTTATGACGAATGGTGATGTCATCGGTATTGTTGAGGTCAAATATAAAGCTCATGAAAACGATCTGGACAAATTGGATCGCAAGATGAAGCACTTTAAAAAGCTGTTTCCCATTTACCAGAACTATAAGCAATATGGTGCGATTGCATCGTTCCATATCAATGATGATGCGAAAAAAGAAGCCTTAAGACGCGGTTATTTTGTTTTGCAACGTAGTGGTGATCTGGTTCATACCGAAAGTGGCGATCATTTGACGGTTTTGTAATTAAGGCTTTATAAAAATAATGGTTCAAAAAAATGAGCTGGCCTCAATACTACGTATTATCTTTTTTGGGCTACTGAAATTGGGCATAAAAATAAAACCGGGATATATTATGCAAACATTTGAATTTGAAAGTGATGCCTACAAAAACCTTATCTAGATTCCACCACAATATAGCCAATTACATTCAAAGCGTTGAGCGCATACCTTAAAGCCTTTATTTTCAGGTATTGATCGACGATGACTCTTGCCAACATAGCGTGCGAGAATTTTGGTCGATCGTCTGAGTAGCGGACAATCAGCCAACACAATGGATACTGGCCTTTATTGTAAAGCTCCTCAGTGCTTACCTTTATCACAGATGAAACAGGCCGTGGCAACCGTCGGTTAACGTCTGCATCAATAGGGGGCAATCAGCGTAACCCAACAAACTATCACGGAACTTAAAGCTGTTGTGATGATTATTTTGGGATAAATTGATCTTTCATGAATGCCAATTAGAAACAGGCATCCTTATACCGTAAGATCTATATGCTGCATGATGCTGGTCGTGCCATCCTGGTTAAGGACAACACTGCTGGACAGAACTGAGCCGAGCAATTGATTGGAGGTATTTTTGATGTCGAATGGAGTGCTGATCGATTGTAATGATATCGCACCAATCCCGATCGATTCCAGGTTGCTTAATTGATCTGCGTCACCGACATTTTTTGTCCATACCTTGAGTTCCTTGAATACAGGATCGCTCTCGTCTATCCAGCCATCTTGATTTTTATCATATTGAGCCAATTCGTTAAAACCGTTACCGGTAACAGGGCCGAACAATTCACTCCCATTAACGATTTTACCATCTCCATTCTTGTCCAGAACAAGGAAACCGCTTCCTGATTGCGGAGCGTTGATCTGCTCAGTTTTTCCATTCGAGTCGAGGTCAAAAGCAAAACGTTGATCGCTAAGTTGCGCTGCGGTACCACTAAAATTGATCATCAAAGGGTCTGTTTTACGGACCGCATCACCCATGCGGAAGCTGGTCGTAGTGGTTTGATTGTATTGACGCTGCATTATTAATTCCAGGCTGAACGAAATCTCCTTACCATCACTGGTCTGTATGATTCCACTGGCCTGCATGGTGGTCAGCTCCGATTCGCTGTAACTGCTTACCTTACTGTATTCCACACCATAACCGTTTGGAGGCGGTAAAGCCTCTTGAATGACGATTGGGTCAGCCACTTGTAACGCCTGAGGCGCCTTAAGTTCACTTGCGTCAAAAAATTGTATCTTTCGTCCGGTCATTTTTTCTATCAGCAGTATAAGAATCCGAGACTTTGGATCAAGTGCCTCGCTGAGCAGTGCATCATCAAGCCCGGCAGTTTCATTGGCCTGTTTTTGCAGTGCAGCAGAAGAGATGCTGACTTTTGTAGTTGCCAGAGTTTTAGTTGCGGGAGAATCAACCCAGATGCGCAGGTTTTCTTTTACGCTAGTCTTTTGTGAGCGATCATGACTGGCCTGCATAGCTAATGAATAATTGGCAATTTTCATATCAAACTCCGACTTTTTTAAAATACAATGCTATATCGGCTGATTAGTCGGGAACTTTATCGGGGGCTAATATAAATGACTGACTTGGAATTTGATGAAATCAATGATTTGCCGAGCAATAATCTGATTGCGCGGATTAAATTCGGGGAAAGTTATAGACTATTGGTTGATTGTTTATTAAACTCAAATTCAAAGCTCTGATGTGAAGGTGCATCATGATTTCTTCCGTATCCACTAATAGAAGCACTGCTCCTCAGTCTGATTACCTTCAGATTCAATCGCTTGCGCCTGAAAACGATGCAAACCAACCAGCTCAAAACCCGATATTAAAACCCGGTGAGTCCCAAGCAAAGGACGATAAAAAAGTTGGGGAACTATCTGAAGGCGATCTAAATGTCATTCGGGAACTTAAGCAAAGGGACTCCGAAGTTAGGGCTCATGAAGCAGCGCATCTGGCTGCGGCTGGCAGTATTGCAAATGGCGGTGCCAGCTTTAGCTATCAGCAAGGCCCTGATGGAGTGCGATATGCAATTGGTGGCGAAGTTAGTATAGACACATCGGCGATTTCCGGCGATCCGGCTGCAACGCTACGAAAAGCCGACACCATTAGAAGAGCTGCCTTGGCTCCGGCTCAACCATCAGGCGCGGACTTGCAAGCTGCAGCAAGCGCAACGGTAATGGCTGCGCAGGCACTGGCAGAGTTGTTGCAGAAAAAATTGGCCTCTCAAAATATTGGCAATGACCAAAGGGGCACCAAACTCAACGTATCAGCATAAGCTTAGGGCCGACGCGCACAACTAAAATGATTTTCCCAGTACTTGTTTTTCAGGCTGGACACTAACACCTTTCCTGTGCGCTGACTGGGAGCATGGATAAAATCGTCATTATCGACATAAATGCCAACATGCGAAAAAGGCTTGCCGTTAGTGTTAAAAAACACCAGATCCCCGGAATGGAGTTCATTTTTTGGTACTTCAGTCAATGATTGCGCCATCCCCTGAGAGGTTCTTGGTAAAGAGATCCCCTGATGCTCGTAAACATGTTTGACAAAACCACTGCAATCAAACCCTTCGGCGGGGGAACTTTTACCATAACGATAGGGCGCGCCCTTCAAACTAAGCGCGTAATCAACCGTCGACGAATGATCAGCAAGCGGTTTGTTTTCCGGGACGCTGGCGCAACCGGAAAATAAGACGATACCCGCAAGTAAAATCGCCCGGATAGAAAAATCTCGATAAATATTAGTGTTAAACCGCTTCAATGTAGTTTTAAACCTGTTTTGGAACTGAGTGAAATTTCCCTACAAGGATAGGCCATTACCAATAAATTGGCTAGATGATAAAGAACATCCTCGCACCTACTCCTGTGTAAAGATAGAATAAGCATCTTTCACACCAGTTGATGAGATAACTTTAATGAAATTTTATGCTGTTTTTATCAGTTTGTGCCTGCTTGCCTCCGGTGGAAGTTATGCCCAAGACAAAACCGTCATTCGTATTGGCGTTCAGGCTTTTGGCACTGTCGATTGGGAACTGGCTGCTTTACAGGATACCCACCAAGATGACTTTGAACTGCAAATCCAGCATTTAGCAAATGCCGAAGCCGGCAAAATTGCGCTTCAATCGGGTGCTGTCGACATGATTGTCTCTGACTGGATTTGGGTTTCCAGATTGAGATCGACCGGTTCGGATTTTACTTTTTACCCGTATTCAAATACCTCGGGCGCTTTAGTGGTAGAAAAAAACAGTCCTATCCTTTCTGTAAAAGATCTCAAAGGTAAACGTCTGGGAATTGCCGGTGGCGAACTGGATAAAAACTGGCTGTTACTTCAGGCTTTGGCCGGACAAGAAAAACTGGATTTAAATGCTTCGGTAGAAAAGGTCTTTGGCGCGCCACCCTTGATCAATGAGCAACTTAAGCAAAAACGTGTAGATGCGGCAATGACCTATTGGCATTTTGCCGCACGACTTGAAGCGCAAGACTATCGCCAGGTAATTGATGGAAAAGGAATTTTAAAAGGCTTGGGGATTCAGGAAGAGGTTCCAAGCCTGGGTTATGTCTTCAGGCAAAGCTGGGCGAATGAGCATAAACCGGTGGTCAACAGTTTTTTTAAAGCCAGCCAACAGGCTAAAAACCAGCTGTGTACATTAGACGCCTCCTGGAAAAAAATCATCCCGCTCACGCAGGCAGAAGACTTACCCACCCAAACAAAACTTCGCCAGCGCTATTGCGAAGGAGGCATTGAGCATTGGGGAAAACCTGAGCAACTCGCCGCCGAGCGCATTTATACAATGTTGCGCAACCTAAGTAATAATCAGCTGACCGGGCAAGCAGAAAATCTGCAACCTGGCACTTTTTGGTGGATTGAATAAGCAATTGTTTCCTGTTAAATCCTTATTGCCAACCTTTTCCTTGGTGGTTTTTTTAGCCATCTGGCAAGGTGTTGCAGTCTATTTACACAGCAACACCTTACCAACGCCGGAAACAGTAGCTCTGGTTTTCTGGCAAGGCTGTGCGACCGGACAACTACCGTTTCATCTTGGTGTTACCTTGCTACGTCTGGTGGTCAGTTTTACTATCGCCATGTTGCTGGGTTGCGCTATCGGCATCGTTTTGGGCCGCAATAAAAAACTCGATGCCTTTTTTGATAACTGGCTGGTCATTTTTTTAAATGTCCCGGCGCTGGTTACCATTATCTTGTGCTATGTCTGGTTTGGTCTGGTTGAATCGGCTGCGATTCTGGCGGTGGTGATAAACAAACTGCCCAATGTCATTGTTACCATCAGGGAAGGCACGCGTACGCTGGATCAGGACTTGCTGGACATGGCCCGCAGTTATCGTTTTGGCAAACGTAAAACCCTGATTCACGTTATCTGGCCGCAATTACATCCGTTTGTGATGGGGGCAACCCGTTCGGGCCTGGCCTTAATCTGGAAGATTATTTTAGTCGTTGAGTTGCTGGGGCGAAGCAACGGTATGGGTTACCAGTTGCATTTGTTTTTTCAGCTGTTTGATGTGGCCAGCATTCTGGCTTATACCATTGCTTTTGTTGCCGTCATTCAGCTGATAGAACTGCTGATTTTAAAACCGCTAGACAAAAAAGCCCTGCGGTGGCGTAGATGACTGACATCCAAATTACTATCAAAAGCAAAACCTACCCGACGGCCACGCAGCCCAGCATTGCCAAGCTCAGACTTGCCCTGAAAGCTAACGAGTTTACTTGTCTGGTAGGCCCCTCAGGTTGCGGAAAAACCACGCTGTTAAATATTATTGCCGGACTGGACCATGATTATGATGGCGATATTCTAGTCGGAAAACAATCCACCTATCCCAAGATCGGCTATATTTTTCAGAATCCGAGGCTACTGCCCTGGCGAACTGTCCGGGAAAATATTGAACTGGCACTGGAGCAACAACAGTCTCCCCAAATCATTGATGAATTGCTCGACCTTATGCAGCTAAATGCAGTGCAACACGCCTATCCTGAACGGCTGTCACTGGGCATGAGTCGTCGCGTTGCAATCATCAGAGCCTTTGCTGTCGATCCTGAACTATTGCTGATGGATGAGCCGTTCGTGTCGCTGGATGCGCCGACCGCGAGACAAGCCAGGGAACTGTTGCTTAAATTATGGCAACAACGTCCTCATACGGTTTTGTTTGTCACCCATGATTTACGCGAAGCCATCGCGCTGGCTGATCGTCTGGTATTCTTGTCGGCATCGCCGATGCAGGTGGTTAGTGAAATCATCGTTCCCATCCCTCAGAGTGCGCGCCACAATGAGCTAGCCATTGAAGCTTTCAGGCAACAGTTATTACAAAATCATCCTGAAATAAAACAGCTTTTGTGATGATTATTTTGCAGTGAAAACAGTTGCGAATCAGTAAAAAATGCCTGATACTCTTTGACCGTGAGGGGGGGCAACCAAAAGGGAATGCCCCTATGTTACAAACTAACCAAGGTTAATAGCATATGAAAAAAACAATTATCTCAGGACTTGCAACAGCTTTTATTGCACTGTCACCCTTTGCTGTAAACGCCGGCAATGCAGAACCCTATCCCGCAGCAAACTTCCAGCCTAAGGTCATCTATATTGACAAGGAAGCGGTAAAAGCCACGCCAGATTGCCAACCGCAAAAAACCGCCGAAAAAGCTACCGAGTTTGATCCCAAGTACCCTGCCGCGAACTTTACTCCTAAAGTCATTTATCCTTAAACGAGCTATTTTTAATTACAAAAAAAAAGGGGACTGATGAAGCATCAATCCCCTCTACGTTTTTGTTTAAAGTTTTCGTCTACAGATAATTAAACAACGACAAGCCTTTTACCTTCGCATAAGCCTGCTGAGACGCTTGCAAAGCAATCGATTGCAATTGAAAGTTACTCGCTGCCTGAGCGTAATCAAGATCTTGAGTCTGGGAAAGTGTGGCCTGGGTATCCAGCACAAACTTTTCATTTTGGGCTTCCTGATTATCCAACGCGTTCAATCTTGTTCCAACGCTGGTTTGAGCCTTCAAAAAACTATCCTGAGCCGCACTTAGATCTGTTAAAACATTGCCCATCGCACTTTGAAATACATCGGTTAAAGGTAGGGCGGAACCTGTCTTGGTTTGATTATCAGAAAAGCCGGCATCATTTAAAAATGTCCCGGCTGCGGGCGTACTATTACTGATGGTAATGCTTGATGTAGCGCCTGTAGCTACTGAAACAAATTCAAGTCTGTTGCCGTTGCTACGTGCTTGAATGGCTGCACTAAAAAAACCGGTACCCGGTGCCGGTACAGCAGCAGTAGCAAGTTGGGTATTAACAGCTGTGACAATATCGTCCACACTGGTCATGTTTTTATTACTCAAATTAATTGTGACCTTAACCGGAACAGCAGGTGACAAAGTAGCGGACAAATCAAAGGTAGTTGGAGGAGCTGCCGGATAAGTCAAACCATAGCGCAAAAATCGGGTGCCGGTAATTGCAGCAGGCGTGTCGCTAAAGGTGGCGCTCAAGCTATCGGATAACGACTTTAAGGTATTAAAAATACTACGGTTGCCATTTTGATCCGCTGCCGGACTAGCCGATTTTATGCTTTCAAATACATTAAAACCCAAATCACCACCAGCAACCTGACGCGCCTGTCCAATTTGCATAACCCGCTGCTGCTGCCCTCCTTGATAAACATATTCCCCTTTTGAGTTTTGTGCAAAAGCCGGGACTGTGGCAAGATCTCCCGAAAAGATATATTCACCATTGGCATTTTTGGTATTGGCTACACCAGCCATTTCCTGAATCAGTTGTTCCACTTCGGTCTTGATAGATAATCTGTCACTAGCATTTAAAGTTGCATTCATTCCCTGAATTGTCAATTCTCTGGCGCGATCCAAAATATTACCGGATGTAGTCAGCGCTGATTCTTCAACATTCAAGCGCCCACGCGCTGTGGCAATGTTACTTTGCAGTTGTGTTGTTTTATCAATCGTTCCATTTAAATCCAGGACCCTCACGGCTGCTGCCGGATCATCTGCAGGGGCTGATATTCTTAAGCCGGAACTTAATTGCTGCTGAGTCTGAGACATTTTAGTTTGCTGACTATTCATGGCGTTAACGCTCAACTGCTGCGCCCAAGTTGTTGATATTCTCATTTCTATAACTCCTATCTAACTGCGCCGATCAAAGTATCAAATAAGGACTTAACCACTGCAATTGATTGTGCGGATGCTTGATACGCTTGTTGAAATCTTATCAAGTTAGCGGCCTCTTCGTCCAAATTGACACCGGCCAGAGCTTCTCTGCTGCCTTTGGCCTGGGTCAATAAGGTTTGCTGCGCGGAAGAGCTGAATTGAGCCGCCTGTGTCAATGCGCCGACACCGGAAACAATTTGTCCATACGCATCATTAAAAGAGGCTCTCCCACCTGCCATGCCCAAATTATTTTGAAGAGCTGCCAATTTCAGGGCGTTTCTATTATCACTGGGCATCGGGCCTTTGATAATAGACACAGGCAATTTTGTCAACGGATCTATTTCTACATTGGTAGCGGCAGCAATTTTACCCGGGTCAGTAATATTAAAACCAATTTTCTGTGCAGTGTTGTAGGTAGGTCTGATTAAAACCTCATCCCCAACGATCCTGACTTTTCCCCCGGTCAAATCCACTTGTATATCAATGCCCGCAGGACTGGCGGCGGCACCTACGATCTGCCCTGAAAAAGAACCAGGAGAGCTGAAAGTAGAGCTAATGGCAAGATTTATGGCTGTACCGTCAAGCTTGCTAAGTACAAGATCATTGTTCGCAAATGACCCGGTCTTGGTGTATAGCCCGGCCCCCGAACCGGAGGTCAGAAATTGATTCAGCGCCGAATCAAGATCGCTTTTGGCAATGGTTTCACCGCTGGCAAGAGCTCCCTTGTTAAAAATTGTCAAGCCGTCGACCGTCAGTGAAAAGGCTTCGCCTCCCGCGCCAGAAATGGCTGGGGTAAAAGCCCCGGGAGAAACCGTGCTGGTCATCGAGTATGCAGTCCGATCAAAATTTACCGGTTGAGTAGCGGCGAACGATAAGGTTGAAATTCCCGGAGTTGACGTGGCATTAGCCGTCAAGTTAATAACCTGATTATCCCTGATTCTGGTTAAGGTATAATCTACCCCGTTGCCGGCGTTAACATACTTCAAAGTAAAATCACTATAATCCAGATTTGCGGCAGCAGCCGGGTGGATATTGACGTCCTGAAAGTTTGCCGTAACCACTGAATTACCGGTATTAAGTGGATTCGAAACTACCGGCACCGAGGCAATACCAGAAAATAAATCGCCTCCTTGCTTACCATCTAGATCATAACCGCTTTTATGTAGTGCATTAATATCCATCGCCAACCCTGCCGCAACCCGACCAATTTGTTGTTGCGCAGGATCAAGTACTTCATCCCTGAATCTTAATGATCCACCCAAGGAACCGCCACTCATCTGACGGGATATATTCATTACGCCGCTGGCGGTATTAATTCCAACTTCCAGTTTACTCGGGTCAAATTGTGACTGCAGCATGGTGAATTCTGCCGCCCCATTTTTAAGCACCAACGCTTGTCCACTACCGATAAAAATACTGGAAGTGCCGTCTGTCTGATGCACAACTGAAACATTAATAATGGCCGCCAACTTTGAAATCATGGCGTCCTGTTTATCCAGTAAATCATTAGGCTGTTTCAAGCCCTGGGTTAAACCCAGCCCTGCCGCGATTTGTACATTAAGGTCTGCTATCGATTTTGCCAAGGAATTAATATCGTTAACCTTGGAAGTCATATCATTATTGTTCTGCGTACGTATCGCCTCAAATTGACTGCTCATGGTGTTTAAGCTTTGCGTTAAATTATTCGCATTAGACAACAATACCTGGCGGGACGGAATTGAGGTTGGATCATTGGCGACTTCATTTACCGCATTAAAGAAACTATTCAGAACAGGAGCAACTCCCGTAGCCGGGTCGGCCATTAAATTATCAACGCGGGTTGCAAGCTGCTGGAACTGGTCGGCATCGCCAAAGGCAGAGATACTGGAATTTAATTGCTTGTTAATAAACTGGTCATAACTGCGGGCGATATTTGTAACATTAACACCCTGGCCGACATAGCCGTCACCGGTCAATTGTGCAATATTACTGGCTTGCTCAACGCGCTGACGACTATAACCCTCGGTATTAACATTGGAAATGTTATTCTGCACCGTCTCCAGGGAGCGCTGTGCAGCCATCAACCCTGATAGTGATGTTGCCAATAATCCACTCATGATAGTGTCCTGTTCCGAGAGTTAGGCACAAAAATTAATGTGCTCATTTGTTCATCGCCATGATGACATCTGGCTGAAAATCAGCCATGGTATTGCCCTGATAAATGCTCATCACCTTATCGGCATATTTTGGGTCAGTGGCATAACCTGCCCGTTGTAATTCATGCATATATTGTTCGGCGTTACCTGCATTTTTTAAGGCATCACCATAACGGGGATTACTTTTTATAAAACCTACATAATCCCTAAAACTTTCTTTGTATGAATCATAAGATCTGAAACCGGCATTAACCTTTTTGGCAATGCCCTGATCAAATTCCAGCGTGGCAACTTGTGCCTGCTTACCCTGCCAGGCCTTATCGGCTTTAATATTAAATAAATTAAACGTATTGGCACCATTGCCATTTTGTATGACCGACCGACCCCAGCCACTTTCCAGAGCCGCTTGCGCCAAAATAACCTTGGGTTCAACGCCTAGTTCTTTTCCGGCTTGCACGGCTAGCGGGTGTAAGCGCCGGATAAACTCTTCAGAGGATTGTATCGGCATCGTATGATCGTCCTTTAACGCACTCAGGGCTTGGTCGGGAAGTTCAGTCATTTGCCCCAGCGGACGGGTGTCCTGAATGTAAGGAGCAAGTATCGCTTGCCCCTCGACGACATTGCCGTCTGTGTTGTTGGTTTTATTGGCTGGCTGCCAGTTAACGCTATGATTTTGTACCGAACTGCGCGAGATGCCCGCTGATTTATTAAGATAATCTTCAACATCCTGCTTGCCTGTTTCAGGCTTGTTTTTACTAAGTTGCTTGACGATTAAATCAGCCAGACCCACGCCCGGCGAACCTGATAAATGCACCGCCAACTGCTGGTCATACATATCGTTATAAAATTTGCTTTGATCGTTATCCATCGCGCCATCAGCCAATTTTGCGGCACGCATACTTTTAAGCACATTATTGATAAATATTGATTCAAATTGCTTGGCAACTTCCTTCAAGGCTTCAGGCGAGTCTTTTCTCGCCTGACCTTTCAATTTTGCCAAACCATTAAAGTCTGTATAAACATCCGCATTTTGTGCACTTAACATAACAACCTCCGCATAAGGCAGATTACCGCTAGAGCAATCCCGCCACTCTACAACTTTAAATAACCATTAACTCAGCGTGCAAGGATCCGGCTGATCTTAACGCTTCGAGGATAGCCACCAAATCACTCGGTGAAGCACCAACCTCGTTAACCGCCTTAACAATTTCATCCAGAGAAACACCTGGATTAAATACAAACATGTGATTTTTTTCTTCTGAAACCTTTATATTGGATTTCGGCGTAATGGCAGTTTGCCCGCCGGATAAGGCATTAGGCTGACTCACTTGAGGCGATTCGCTGATGGTTACCGTCAAACTGCCATGAGATACCGCCGCAGGCTGCACTCTTACCTTACCGTTAATTACGACTGTGCCAGTGCGGGAATTAACAATTACTCTTGCCGGAGCATCATCCGGAGTCACTATCATATTTTCGATGACTGACGCAAAAGTCACTTTCTGATTGGGATTGACCGGAGCACTAACCCTGATAGACGTGGCATCAATTGCCCTTGCTGTATTTTCGCCTAACACTTTGTTAATAGTCTCTGCCACACGATTAGCCGTGGTAAAATCAGAGCTGTGCAGATTAAAAACCAAGGCATCACCTTCCGTAAATGACGTATTAACAGTACGTTCAACGGTGGCACCATTAGGAATACGTCCCACATTAGGGTTGTTAACCGTAATGTGTGAGCCATCCTGGCCTGATGCGCTTAACCCGCTCACAATCAAACTGCCCTGGGCTATGGCATAAACCTGCCCGTCAGCGCCTTTAAGGGGACTCATCAACAATGATCCACCCCGTAAACTCTTTGCATCGCCAATTGAAGATACGGTGACATCAATAGCCTGTCCTGATTTGGCAAAGGCCGGAAGTTCCGCCTGAATGGCGACGGCCGCTATATTTTTTGCTTTGGGATCAACCCCGGGAGGCAAGGTAATGCCTAAGCGCGTCATCATGTTCCGTAAACTTTGTCCGGTAAAAGTGGTTTTATCACCTGAAGTTCCCAATCCGACCACCAGACCATAACCAACCAGTTGGTTACTTCGCACCCCCTCAATTGAAGCAATATCCTTAATACGCTCTGCATAAACCGGTGCGCTGAAACTGAAGCTCATGCCCAGCACAAAAAGCAAAATAAAGCGTTTATCTGATATGTTCATGTCAAAATCCTTTGCTTGGAAGATTTGGGTATCTGTATAAGCAGACACCATAGTCTTTGGGGTATAAAGGTCATATCTTTAAGTAAATTTAGAAGGGGAACCAAGGGCTTTGAACAATCCTTGCCAACCAGCCCATTTTACTTGCATCGGCCATGGCGCCTTCACCAACGTACATGATGGTTACATCGGCTACTTTATCGGAGGTGATAATATTTGAGGTACTGATATCGACCGGCCTGACAATACCGGATAACCTGATAAATTCGTCACCCTGATTTAAAGTAACCCTCTTTTCACCTCTTACACTCAAATTGCCGTTGGGCAACAACTCAACAACCGTAACAGAAATATTGCCGCTTAAACTATTGCTTTGATCGGCAGCACCGGTCCCGGTAAACTTTTTAGTTGACGAAAGCTCGGTCTTAATATCATTACCCGTCAGCACTGAAGCGGCCATACCAAACAGGGTGGGTGCTGAAACGGACATTTGGTTCTCTTTTGTAGTGTTAAGATCATCAGCCTTTTTCGCCTGGGTTTTCTCAAGCAGGGTAATAGTTAAAATGTCGCCTACCCTTTTTGCCGTTTGGTCTTCAAAAAGCCGCGAATCATAACCAGCCTGATAGATTGAGCCGCTGCTTTGTGCTGGCGGCCTTAAGTCAGACGGCGCGACCGGAGCAAAGGCCGGGTCCCTTGGCGGTATGGGCGTACAAGCCGACAAAATAGTCAACACACCCATTAGTATTATGGGGACAGAGCCGCTACGAGCCATTTGGGTAAAATCATTTTTGTGGGTCATCTCTCGTCCCCCTAACTTATAATTGTTGCGTCACAAATGACAGCATCTGGTCAGTTGTTGAAATCGCTTTAGAGTTCATTTCATAAGCCCGTTGCGTTTCAATCATGTTAACCAGTTCTTCCACGACATTGACATTGGATGTTTCCAATGAGCCTTGATTCAACGTTCCAAATTCTGCCTGCCCCGGTGTGCCTACAAGTGGCGCTCCGCTGGCACCTGATTCCCGATAAAGGTTAGAGCCAACCGCTTCCAACCCTGTAGGATTGATAAAGTTAGCCGTCTGAACTTGCCCCAACACGGTTGGCGTAGTAGCACCCGGTATCAAGGCAGATACAGTACCATCAGTACCAATAGTGACACTCAAAGCATCGGCGGGAATCGTAATGGCTGGACTCAGCAATAAACCATCGGAAGTAACCAGCTGTCCGGTCGAATCTAATTTTAAAGATCCGTCACGGGTATAATTAATATCACCATTTGGCATGGTAATTTGCAAGAAGCCCCGGCCATTTATTGCCACATCCAGCGCATTGCCGGTTTGCTGAACATTACCCTGAGTATGCAGTTTCTCGGTACCTACTGTTCTTACCCCGGTTCCTAACTGCAAGCCTGTTGGCAGTTGGGTATTTTGCGTGGATTGTGCGCCGACCTGACGTATATTCTGATACATAAGGTCTTCAAAAATAGCTCGTCCGCTTTTAAAACCAGTGGTATTAACGTTCGCCAGGTTATTGGAAATAACCGCCATTCTTGTTTGCTGGGCATCCAAACCTGTTTTAGCTACCCATAATGCACGTTCTGTCATGATAAACTCCTAAGTGCCAATTTATTGTCTTACTTAAAAGTAAAGCATGGTTCATGCCAACATGAATATGATTGAAATTAGACGGGATGCTGGCCCTGCAGGCATAGGTATCTAAACAATTCGTCATCCCGGCATGGATTCACGACAGTCTATCCTGCGGGTTAATGTAAATCTGTTCCTGACAGATTTGTGCCGGGAGCGAGATGCCATGGATGGCAAGCTTTTGTATTTATATTCTTTTTGGTCGTCATAAATACACATTTAGTCGTGTTTTTACATCCATGTAGTCTGGATTCGCTCCGCGCTCTAACGGGTCCGGCCAACCCTCGCTTTGCTCTCCCTGCCGGAATGACGGCGATTTTTACTTGTGTAGATATCTATGACCTGCAGGACAAGAGGATGTGGAATCGATTTTGATGGGAGCGACGCCTACGTCGCGATTTGAGAGTCTTCATTTAATGGCGACGTAGGCGTCGCTCGGACAAAATCACATTTGCATCAGCTTGGCGCTCGCAGCTGAGTTTTCATCGACGCTTTTCATGACTTTGGTTTGCAACTCAAAATTTCTTGCCAGCTCAATCATGTCAACCATGGCGGTAAGCGCATTCACATTGCTGCCTTCTAAAACACCCTGCGCCAAGCTGACATCAACATCGGCGGCCACCGGTTTGCCGTCTTTGGCGTGCAATAAACCATCAGAAGACTTAACCAGATTATCTGCAGCCACCTTTACTAGTTTGATTCGGCCAACCTGAACCTGGGTTGTGGCGTTACCCGAACCCAAGGGAATAATACTGATTGTTCCGTCACTACCTATGCTCAGTTTTTCTGAAGGAGGAATAGTAAGAGGGCCATCTTCGCCCAAGACCTGCAAACCCGCACCTGTTTTTAACAGGCCTTCCGGAGTCACGTGCAGATCACCGGCACGGGTATAAGCTTCTTTACCGTCAGCACCATTAACGGCAAGATAACCCTCACCATTGATGGCCACATCCAGGTCACCACCTGTGGTTTGCATGGCGCCGGTAGCAAGATCCAGCCAGGGTTTTTCATTCATGGCATAGACCCGCGTTGGAAAACCGGCACCCGTCACCGGCCTGCTGCGAAACTGCTCCAAATCTGATTTAAAACCGGTAGTTTGCGTATTAGCCAAATTATTGGCGTTATTCGCTTGTGCCAGCAACGTCTGCTTGGCACCGCTCATTGCGATATATAAACTTCGATCCATAACAGCCGTCCCTTTACCTTAAAACCAGATGTCAAAAATTAAATAACCAGCAAACATCGTTCCAAAAACTTCAAAACAACAAACTAGGCGTTCAGAATGGTTTGTATCAGCGATTTTTCAGTAGTGATAGTTTGAGAATTAGCCTGATACGCCTGTTGCGCAATAATCAATTTAACCAGCTGCGAAGATAAATCCACGTTTGATCCTTCCAGGGCCGATGATTGGATAGCACCAAAATTATTATCGCCAGCCGCACCATAAATGGGCTGACCTGAATTTGATGTAGTTGCCCAAGCGGTATCACCCAGCTTGGCCAATGCCTGATTATTCTGGAACCGTGCTAACGCGACCTGACCTAGAGCCTTCGAGCCCCCATTGCTATATCTGGCAAATACCACGCCTGTACCACTCACATCAATTCCCGTCAAATTACCGGCTGGCAAACCATCCTGATTCAATCCGTTGACACTAAACGGAGTCGCAAACTGTGTCGTTCCAAAAAAATCGATATCAAATGCCATCGGTGCGACGCTAATATTAGGATCAATAGCCGTTAAGTCAATGTCCCCAAAATCCACCTTGGTAGCTTTTGTAGCACCAGCAGCAATACCGGCAACTGCCGTATCATAAGCGGCGACAGATATTTTGGCAGTCGCAGCCAAGCCAATGTAAGTAGCAAGAAAACCGGCTGCAGTATCGGCTGTGCCTTGATCGACTACTTTCGCAGCAGAAGTGGCATAATCAGAAGCAGCTTTTGCGGCAGCAATGGCATCAGCTTTTGCTGTGTCTGAGAGAGCTTTGGCGCTGGGAACTGAATTGACAGAAGACGTCGCCGCAGCAAGAGCATTGGCTGATGCTGATGCCACCACGGCATCAGCAAGAGCAGTTGCCGCTAAAGGTACTGTAAAACCAGCCGGACTAATCGCAGCAGACGAGACAGATGCAACGGTACCATCCGCAACGGCTTTGGTCGCCGCAGTTGCCATCCCGGCAGTCGCAAAAGCCGCAGCGCGCACCCCCACTTCATTTAGCAGTCCTGTTGAGGTAAAACTCATTGGAATCGGATCACCATGAGTATTAACAGGTGTAGCCACTATGGATGGATTTGCTGGTTGAGGTGCTACAGCCTGACCGCCGGTGCTAATACCAAAGCCATCAAGAAATAAATAAGCGTCCCAGACATTGGCAACCGGAGTTTTTACATAATACGTTGAAGCAATATGCGCGTTGCCTTGGGTATCATAAGTAGTGACTGAGGTCGTATTATTATACGATAGTGGATCTTGTGGATTAAACAAGGCAGCGGTCGGTATGGCTGCAGCCCCGTTTATATTTAACTTCATGCTAATATTTTCTGTTGCGTTGGGCAAGCCCTGCGCGGTATCAATCGTCAATGGCCTAAAAACACCAACACTAAAAGTAGTCGAAGGGTCGCTAGAGTCATTGGGATTAAAAGCCAATAAGTACTTACCTTCACTATTAACCACATTACCCTTGTTATCTAACTGAAATGCGCCATTACGGGTATATCGGGTTGGCACAGAAGGATCCACGGCCGCATTTGGATTAGCAGGATCGGGCAGGTTGACTGTATCAGCCATTACAAAAAAACCATTGCCACTGACCGCCAGGTCAAGGCTGTTTTGAGTGGACTCAATATTACCCTGATTAAACTGCTGCGCTACTTCGGTAACCCTTACCCCGGCGCCGGGTTGGGTTTTACTGACGCCGCCAATACTACTGGCATAAACATCGGCAAATTCCGCCCGTGATTCTTTAAAACCGGTGGTTTGCGAGTTTGCAATATTATTACCGGTTACCTGTAAACTTGTTGATGCAGCTTTTAAGCCACTTAATGCTGTTGCAAAACCCATGATACACCTCGCCCCTAAAGAATTTGTTTAATCTGATTAACATTAATACTGCCCAAGCCACCGGCCAGATTGACTTTAACGCCACTTCCGCCTGTGCCTACACTCACGCTGTCAACAGTAGAATTAATATCCGTAACCAAGGCAGTATTATTGCCGGCAATATTTGCAGTTGCCTGAATTTTATAGACACCCGGACTGGCCATCACACCATTTGAACTGGTGCCATCCCAGGTAAAGGGTATATTTCCGGCTGTCTGAGCCCCTAGATCAACAGTTTGAACAATCTGTCCGGTCACCGAATCCGTTACCTGAACCTGAACATCTGGCGAACTGCCCGTTAAATTGACATCACCTGTTATATTGCCGCCCACTGCCAACAAGCCCTGAGTTCCTGGCGCGGATACCTGCCGCCCAACCAGACTGGTTGCCTGTAAGGTCTGGCTATCGGTAATTGAATTGGCAAATGAACTGAATGAAGTTTGCAGACTCTGAATCCCGGAGACAGTACCAAACTGGGCCATCTGAGTTATAAAATCCCCATTGGTCATCGGACTTGCTGGATCCTGATGAGTCATCTGGGTGGTCATTAGCTTTAAAAAATCAGCCTGTCCCAAAGAAGTAGATTTGGGTGGTATAGC